>JBKJQY010000129.1:0-50701 GCA_046593725.1 Candidatus Limnocylindrales bacterium | reverse complement strand
CGGGGCGGCGTGAAGCGGGGCGGTCGGGAGCGGGACGAAGTCGCGGGGCGGCGTGGGGCGGGGCGGCGTGGGGCGGGGCGGTCGGGCGCGGGGCGGGCCGAAGTCGCGGGGCGGCGTGGGGCGGGGCGGTCGGGCGTGGGGCGGTCGGGCGTGGGGCGGCGCGAGGTCCTAGCGGACCCAGGGCCCGTCCAGGCGTCGGCCGCGGACCCACGCGCCACGGACCATGTCAGGGTGCGACCGAAAGATGAGTCGGCTCGCAAGGTCCTCGGGGTCGTCGTCGGTGGCGCCTGGCACAGCCGCGGCGAACGATGGGTCGACGACGATGACGTCGGCCTCCTTGCCGACCTCGAGCGAGCCGATGGTCGAATCGAGACCGAGCGCTCGCGCGCCGTCCAGTGAGCCCATCCGCAGCCATTCGAGTGGGGTCGGTGCCGGGTCACCGGCCGACCCGGCCAGCCCTGCCTGCCCGGCGACCCGCAATGCGTTCTGCGCGTAGAAGCTGACCCGCATCGCCGTGAAGATCGACAAGTCCGGGCCACCGGCGACGTCCGAACCCAATCCCACGGACAGGCCCGCCGCCAGGTAGCGACCGAGCGGCATGACCCCTGACGCAAGGAACAGGTTCGAGGCCGGGCAGTGCGCAACGTGCGTCCCGGTCTCCACCAGCCGAGTCAGCTCGCGATCGGAGAGATGGACCGCATGGGCGAGGACCGTTCGCTCGCCGAGGCCGCCGGCGCGGTCGTAGACGTCCACATAGTCGAGTGCCTCGGGAAAGAGCCGCGCCGTCTCGGCGATCTCGCCGCGATCTTCGGACACGTGGGTCTGCCAGTAGGCGCCGGTAGACGCCGCGAGCGCGGCCGACTCGCGCAACAGTTCTGCCGAGCACGAGATCGCGAACCTCGGCGTGACCGCGTACCGCAGCCGACCATCATCGCGGCCGTGCCAGCGCGAGATGAGATCGGCCGACTCCCGCAGGGTCCGTTCCAGGATGTCGGCCTGGCGGATCGTCGTGTCGTACGTGCCTCGATCCATCATGACCTTGCCCAGGATCAGGCGGAGACCGTGGGCTTCGGCGGCACGGAAGGACGCGTCCAGGCTCGCTTCGTAGACCGCGCCATAGACCAGGGCCGTGGTGGTCCCGGCGGCCGCGAACGAGCGCCACGCGACGGGCGCCAGGCGTTCAGCGGCAGCTTCGTCGAAGTCGCGCTCGAGCGGGAAGACGTAGCGATCGAGCCAGGTCAGCAGGTCCAGTCCAGCCCCGAGCCCCGCGTTGGGGAGCTGCGGCAGGTGCGCGTGGAGATCGACCATCCCGGGCAGCAGGACCCACGGGCGCAGGTCGAGGGCGTCCGCCGCTTCCTGGGGCCGCGCGCTCGCAGGCCCGACGAAGGCGATGCGGCCCGCGGCGTCCACGATCAGCAGTCCGTCCGCCTCGTGGCGTGTCCCGCCGGCGGCCAGCGGGGTCAGCAGCCGCGCGCGCAGTGTGAACGGCGGCCGCGCGGGCAGGCTGGGTGCGATCAGGTGGATCTCGGATCCGGGTCCGTCGTGTGGGGCGCTCACGACGGGCGATGCTAGCACGGGCGGTGTGGCCCGCCGAGCATCAGCGCTTCTTGCCGCGAACCTCGATGAGGTGGGCGGTCCACTCGGAACCGGAACGATCGATCGTGGCGGAGCTTCCGTGCCAGCCGCAGGTGCAGGTGATCGTCTGTGCCTGATGCTTGTACTCGTCGATGACGTGCTTGAACGGCTCGACGGCCCCGTTGGCGGGCTTGACAGGCGGGCGACTGTTCACAGGGACTCCTGAGCGGGACCGGAGACAGAATCGCCGAGGCACGACGTGGTCGGCGGGAGCCTCGCATCGTACACGATGAGGCCGATCCTCGCCCGAGACGACTCCCATCGTCGAGCCATCCGTCCATCGGTCATCTCGATCCCGACGAAGGTCGGCGCGTCCTAGACATCGCTATCGAGGCGTTGGGCCGCCCGCCCCGCAGCTTCGATGCGCATGCTCCGTCGGTAGATCAGGCCGACCACGACAAGGAGCGTCACCGTCATGACGAGCACCATCGTCGCGATGGCGTTGATCTCCGGCGTTATGCCGCGCCGAATGGAGCTGAAGATGTACATCGGTAGCGTCGGCTTGCCAGGACCGGCGACGAACGACGCGATGACGTAATCGTCGAAGCTGAAGGTGAAGGCAAGGAGTGCCCCAGCCAGGATCGCTGGGCGCAATTGCGGAAATGTCACCTGGAAGAACGTCCTGAGCGGCGTCGCGAAGAGGTCGTACGAAGCCTCAGTCAGACTTCGGTCCATCCCCGCCAGCCGAGCTCGCACGAGGATGCTGACGATCGCCATCGTGAACAGGACGTGCGCGCCCACGATGGTGTGGAGCCCTGTCCCGATCTGCGGCGGATCATGCAGCCCGGCAGCAGCCCAGACGGCCACCAGCTGGGGGTTGATCCAGGCAAAGGTGTTGACAAAGAAGATCAGCGTTGCGATCCCGATGACGATGCCGGGGATGATGATCGCAACGTAGGTGATGGCGTCAAAGACCGCACGGACAGCCCTCGGAGCACGTTGCAGCGCCAGAGCGGCAAGCGTGCCCATCGTCGTCGCGAGCACCGCAGTCCAGACGCCGACGATGAGGCTGTTCTGGAGCGCGCCCATCGCAAATGGATCGTCAAGCGCTCGCTCATACCACCGGAGGGACAGGCCTCGGAGCTCGCCAGTAGCGTTGCCCGCATTGAAACTGAAGAGCACCACGAGGCTGATCGGGACGTACAGGAACAGGTACACCAGGATCGCGTGGCCCGAGAAGAGGCGGTCGACCGACCGGCCGGCTTTGTCGGTCGCTGGGAGCGGCGGAGAGGCAGAGGCGGCACTCATAGCAGGGAGACGTCCCGGGTGCCATTGCCGCGGGACCCAAGCCGAAGGTAGATGGTCACGGCAAGGAGGATCACCAGGATCAGAACGATCGCGACTGCAGACCCGAACGGCCAATTCCGAGACTGGAGGAACAGATCCACCAAGGCGTTACCGATGAAAAACACCTTCCCTCCACCCAGCAGGGCCGGGATGATGTACTCACCCATGATTGGAATGAAGACAAGGATCACACCGCTCAGCAGGCCGGCGGAGCTGAGCGGGAGGGTCACCTGCCGGAAGGTCCCCCAGCGACCCGCTCCCAGGTCCTTGGACGCTTCAAGGAGTCCCTTGTCGAGGCGCTCGAGGCTCACATACAGCGGAAAGACCATCAGGGGCAGGTAGTTGTAGACGATCCCGAGCAGGACGGCGAACGGCGTGGTCAGCAGCACCACATGGCCGAAGCCTGCGGACTCCAGGAGCGACGGTATCCCGCGGTTGCCGAGGATCGTGAGCCATGCGTACGTCCGGATGAGGAAACTCGTCCAGAACGGGATGATCACGAGGATCAGGAGGAGTGTCCGCTTGGAGCCGGCCCGAGTGGCAAGGTAGTACGCCAGCGGGAACCCAACGACGAGACACAGGAACGTGCCTCCCGCCGCCATCCACAGGGCGTTGAAGAAGGCTGTCGAGCGGGTCGGGAGCTGCTCGTAGTTGGCCAAGGTGAATGCAGGCAGATAACCGCCCGACGCCGCACGCTCACCGAAGCTGAAAACGACGAGGATGACAAGCGGCGCCAGCAGCAGGAGCGCGTACCACGCGCCTGCCGGCAGGAGGAGGATGGCGGTCGCGATCGTCGACCGCCATCGTCGACCGCCATGGGGGGTCACGCGTGACGTCCCGTCTTGCAGCGGATCCTCAGGCTGACTTGACCCTTGCCCAGAGCTCGGCGCGAGCTTCGTTCGTCAGAAGCTCGGCTGTCCCGAACTCCAGCTTGGTGAGTTGTGCCGCATCCGGGTACGTGATCTTGTTTGCGCGCACGTCGGCAGGCTGGAGCGCGATCGCGGTGCTGTCCACGAGCGGCGCCTTGTGGAAGCTCGCATCGAAGACCTGGACCCTGGGGACTGCCATGTAGTCCAGGAATGCGTAGGCGGCCTCGCGGTGGGCGGTCCCGGCGACGACGGCGTAGAAATCTGACCAGATCTCGCCACCGTCGCTGGCGATCGCATACTCGATCTCCGGGATGTCCGCATGGAGCTGAGCGCCGTCGTTCGTCCAGGTCATCGTCATCCAGGCGTCCTCGGCTCGCATCGGCGGCTGGTAGTTGCTGTCGATCGCGAAGAGGTGTGGCTTGAGGTCGAGCAAGAGCTCCTCGGCCTTCTTCAACTCGGCCGCATCGACCGAGTTGAATGAGTAGCCGTTGTAGACCAGCGCGCTCCCGATCGAGGTGAGCTGGTAGTCATGGATCATGGCCTTGCCCGTGTAGTCAGTGCGGGCCAGATCGAAGAAGTCCTTCCACGACGCCATCGGCTTGGTGACGTGCTTCGTGTTGTATGTAAATCCTGTGGTCCCCCAATCCTTGTTGAAGCCGTACAACGTCCCCGAGTCCGCCGGGTACGCCGCATTGGCCAGGAGCTTCTGGTCATAGGTGGAGGTATCCAGGTGTGGGAGTTTCGCCATCTCGAGTGGCTCGAGGAGCTTCTCCTTCCCGTAGGTCGCGAACGTGTAGTTCGTCGGCACGAGGACGTCCCATCCGGTCCCGCCGATCAGGAGTTTGGCCAGCATCTCCTCATTGGAGCCAAGCGGGTTGAGTTCGACCTTGACGCCGGTGAGTTCGGTGAAGATCTCGATCGTCCGAGGGTTGTGGTAGTTCGGCCAGGTGGTGATGTTCAGCGTAGCGCCGAGGGCGACGCCCTTGGGCGGCGACCAGTCGGCTGTAGTCGGCTCGCCTCCCGCTGCCGAAGCGGCCGGAGAAGCGGCAGCTCCGGGCGTGCAAGCCGCGAGGATGGCCGAGGCGGCCCCGATGCCGGTCACCTGGAGGAAGGTGCGGCGGTTGATCCGGCCATTGGCCAGATCCTCGTACAGACGCCAGAACTGATCGTTTGTCATAGCCATCTCCTCGCGACCTGACTTGACTTGACCGGTAAGCCCGCACATGGAGATGGCCAGCCTCGCTTGGAAGCGACGATCAGGCACTCTGGCGACGTGCATCCGGTCGAACGTCCGGCTCCTTGATCGACCCCAGGATGTCGGCGAGGTGCCCGCGATCAACGAGCGTCTCGGAATCCTGGGTCCGGCGCGGGCCGACGGCCATCCATCTCGTACTTGGCGGGACTATACCCGACGGATGGAGTCACGCAACGCGATCGCCGGATCTGTCAGTCCATGCCCAGGTGATAGCCCAGGCGCTTGGGCAGGCGCGTGACCTCGCGCAGGACGCGGTGGACCGGCCGTTCGGCCTCCTCGAGCTGCTCGCGGCGCACGATCGCCTCGCGCACGACCCGGGCCCCGGCGTAGCGGAGCGGCTCCGGCGGGAAGGCTCGCGGCAGCAACCCCACGAGCGGCAGCGCCAGCGCTGGGTCGTCATGGGCCTCCACCGCAAGGGCAGCGAGGATCCGTCCTCCCACGACGGACGGTGCGACCCCGTTCCCGGAGTACCCGTGCCCGAAGTGGATCGGCCGGCCCGGCACCGATGCGAAGGCCGGCAGGTGATCCGCGGTGATGTCGATCGGGCCGCCCCAGGCGTCCTCGATGCGCACGTCGCTGAGTGACGGAAACAGGCGACGGAGACCGGCCGCGGCGCGGGCCGTCGACTGGGCATCGTCCGTGAACGCGGGACCGATCCGACCGCCGAAGCCGGCCCGACCCCCACCTCCCCCGATGGCGATCCGGCCGTCCGGCGTGGTCCGCAGGTAGTGCAGTGTGAACCGGCCATCGGCCAGACCCTCCCCCCCGGTCCAGCCGATGTCGGCGAGACGATCCGGGATCGGTTCTGTGAGGACGATATAGCTGGACCACGTCACGAGCCGGCGCCCGAACGATGGCCACGCCGCCGCCCACGCGTTGAGCGCCACGACCGCAGCGCCTGCCGTGACCTGGCCATCGCCGGCCGCGGACGTCGTGCGGACCCGGACCGGTCGCCCGGCACGCCCCTGCGCCGCTTGTCGCGCCCCAGCACCCACCGCGCCCAGCCAGCCTGCTCGCTCCCCGTCCAATTCGGTGACGGTCGTGCCCTCATGGATCTGGACACCTCGCTCCAGCACCACCTGCCGCAGGCCGCGCGCCAGGATCGCCGGCTGGACGGTCGCCGCACCGGGCATGAACGCGCCGGCACGCAACACCGGCGACGCGACCCGCGAACGCAACTCCTGCGGCGTCAGGGCCAGATACGCCCCCGGAACGCCCGCCGCGCGACACGCCGCGACGGCGTCGACCCAGCCGTCGTCCTGGGCAGGGGCCGCGCTCGCCAAGATCGACCCGGCCTTTCGATACCAGGCGTCCACGCCGTGCTCCGCAGACCACGACCCAAGGAAGTCCACGGCGTCGTCCATGGCCTGCGCGATGGAGATCGCCCCGGACTGCCCATGCCGATCGATGAGCGTCGGCAGCTCGTCCCACCAGCCCGAGGCGAACCCGCCGTTGCGCCCGGACGGCCCGCCGCCGCAGATGTCGGACTCCAGGAGCACGACCCGTGCCGCCGGCGCGATCTCGGTCAGGCGATACGCCGCCCAGAGGCCCGTGTAGCCGCCACCCAGGATGACGACGTCGGCGGTCGTCGAGCCACGCAACGGCGGCGCGGCGGCGGCCATGTGCGGCACAGTCGCCGTCTCAGCGGCAAGCGCCTCGCGCAACCACCAGGACCGCCGGTCGCCGCTCGGTCGGACGCCGCCCAGCACGGGCCGTCAGTCCCCGCCTGGCAGCAGGTCGGTGCGGACCAGGTCCTCCACGGTCACCGGGTTCGGGACGAGCCCCAGCGTCGTCAGGTAGTCGATCGAATCGATCCATCCATTGCTGTCGATCGCGCCGATGCCGAATTCCGTCTGGACCGGGCCCGACCACGAGTCGATCGTGGCGGCGAGCACGGCGGCCTGGCCGTCGCGATCCGAGGCCAACTCGGGCACCGCCTTGATGGCCGCGTCGAGGCCCGCCTTCGGGTTCGCCTTGATCTCCTCCATGGCCTGGAGCGTAGCGGCCACGAACGCCGCGATGGCGTCGTGTTTCGTCTCGAGCGCCGCCTTTCCCGCGATCAGGCCGGGCCCCGGCAGCGGCGTGATGTCATCGATGCGCAGGATGGTGGCGGGGTTGCCGCCCAGTTCCAGCTGCACCGGCTCGTTGTTGCTGAACCCGGTCGCGGCGTCCACAGCACCCTGCTCGACCGCGATCCGCTGCGTGTATTTCGGATACTCGACGATCTCGACGTCGTCGGTCGTCAAGCCGGCCGATGCCAGGAGCGCGGTCAGCATGATCCAGCCCGACCCGTACCGGCCGGGCGTGCCGATCTTCTTGCCTTTGAGGTCGGCCGCGGTCTTGATGCCGCTGGACGACTTGGCGAACACGACGTTCGGGAACTTGCCGTAGATCGTCGCGATGTACTGGATCGGGATCGCCTGACTGACCGCCGGGATGACGCTCGTCCCGTCCGAGATGCCGATATCGATGCCCCCGGCGCCGACGAGCGCGACAAGGTCCGGGTCGATCTTGTTCTGGAACGTGACGGTCAGGCCGGCGTCGCGGTACAGGCCTTCCTGGTCGGCGAGGTAGAACGGCGCGAACTGGACGCTCGGGATGTAGCCGAGGCCCACGGTCAGCGCGACGGGCTTGAGGCTGGGTTCGGCGCTGACGTCCTCGGACGGTGCGGCGGAGACGGGCGGGGCCGACGACGGCACGGCGGACGGGCCCGCACCACCGCCGCATGCTGCGACGAGGAACGCGACCATGAACCCGAGGATGGCGAAGCGGGAGCGCGATGACATGGAGACCTCCAACGGTTGACGGTTGATGCCGGGATGGATGGACGACTTCATCGAACGCCGACGAGCCGACGCTCGACGAGGACGACGGCGACATAGAGGACGATGCCCATAAGGGCGAGCGTGGCCAGTGCCACGAACATCAACGGGATATCGAAGAGCGACCCGCGCGCGAGATTGATCAGGACCCCGAGGCCGTGCTCGGCGCCGGCCCACTCCCCGACGACGGCGCCGACGACCGCCAGGGTCACGCCGACGCGCATCCCCCCAAGGATCGATGGGAGCGCGCCTGGGATCTCGAGCGTCACCAGGACCTGACGCGGCGTCGCCCGCAGGCTCCGGCCCAGCTCCAGCAGGCGCGGATCCACGGAGCGAATGCCGACCATCGTGGAGATCGCCACGGGAAAGAAGACGATCAGCGAGCAGATGACGACCTTGCTGAGCAGTCCCGGCCCGAACCACAGCGCCAGCAGTGGTGCGATCGCCAGGATCGGGACGGCCTGGGCGGCGACGAGGTACGGCGATGCGAGTCGTTCGAAAAGCACGCTGCGGGCCAGGAGATAGCCGATCGCCACGCCGCTCGTGGCACCGACGATGAACCCGAGGGCGACCTCCTGGAGGGTCGCAGCCAGATGCGGCCAGAGGATCCCGTCCCGGATCGCGCCGATGAACCGCCCGAGCACGGCCTCCGGTGTGGGCAGGATGAACGCGGGATAGCCACCGATGAAGACGATCGCCCGCCAGGCGAGGAGGAACACGACCAGCGCGCCCAGGACGGTCAGGACGCTGGAACGGGTGATGAGCCGATCCTGCGTCATGCCGCGAGCTCCAGCTGGGCCCGGACCCGTGCCATGAGTCCGGTCGCGGCCGGCGTCTCCATCTGAGCCAGCGTCCGCGGTCGCGACAGGTCCACGACGATGTCCGCCGCGACCCGCCCGGGTCGTGGGGTCATGACGATGACTCGATCGGCGACCAGCACCGCCTCCGGGATGCTGTGGGTGACCATGACGATCGTGGTCTCGGCAGCGTCCCAGAGCCGGAGGAGTTCGAGGTCGAAACGCTCGCGGGTCATGGCATCGAGCGCGCTGAACGGCTCGTCGAGCAGCAACACCTCCGGCGACAGCGCCAGCGCCCGGGCAAGCGCGACCCGCTGACGCGTGCCGCCCGACAGTTCGGACGGGCGCGCGGTCATGGCGGAGGCGTCCAGGCGAACCAGCTCGGTCAGTTCCGTCAGGCGGGCGGCACGGCGGTCTGCGGGCCACCCATCGAGCTCAAGCGGGTAGGTGATGTTGTCGGCACTGGTACGCCAGGGAAGCAGCCGTGGCTCCTGGAAGACCAGGCCCACGCGGGTATCGGGCCCCGTGATCGCGGAGCCGTCGAGGGAGGTGCTGCCCTGTGCCGGCATGAGCAGACCGGCGATGACACGCAGGAGCGTCGACTTGCCGCAGCCATTCGAGCCGATCAGGGCGACGACCTCGCCGCCGTGGATGGTCAGGTCCACGTCGGCCAAAGCCACCAGCGGGCTCTCTTCGCGGCTAGGGAACGTCACGCCGACGCCGGACAGTGCGATCGCGCCGCCACGCTCCGCCATGGCGGTCACAGCAGGCCCCGCAGGATCGGAGCGGTCGCCGGGTAGAGCGCGGTGTAGGCCTCGAAAGTGCGCGCGTACACGGGCGCGAGCCCGGCGTTCGGTTCGAGGCGGTGGTCCACACGAGTCATCGCTGTGATCGCCGTCGCGAGATCCGCATGAGCCTCGATGGCGCAGGCGCCCAGGATCGCGCTGCCCAGGACAGCCGTTTCGAGGACGTCCGGGATAGCGACCGTGAACCCGGTCACGTCCGCCTTGATCTGGTTCCAGACCTCACTCTGGGCTGGACCGCCGCAGACGCGCATCTCGCGGACCTGGACGCCGGCAGCCAGCATCGGCACCGCGACGTGGCGGATGGCCAGTGCGGAAGCTTCGAGGATGGCCCGCGCGATATGGCCGCGGCGGTGCGACAGGGTCAGGCCGGCGAGCACGCCGCGTGCCTCCGGGTCCCAGATCGGCGACCGCTCGCCGGCGAGGTACGGCAGGAATACGAGGCCGTCGGCACCGGCCGGGGTCGCGGCGGCTTCGGCGAGCAGCGCGTCCGTGGAGATCGTGCGGCCCAGGACGTCGTCCCGGTACCAATCGAGCGCCCGGCCGGTCGCGGCCATCGCCGCGCCCACGCTGAAGTGCCCGGCCAGTGGCGCCGGCGTCACGAACCCGCCGGGGACCTCCACGGGCTGATCCCAGTAGACCCCGAATCCGCCGGCTGAGCCGCCCGGGTCGTACGCATCGCCGGCGCGCAGGAGGCCCGCGCCGTGATAGCTCGCGAAGGCGTCCACGGTGCCACCGGCGACGGGGATCCCGGTCTTGAGCCCAAGCGCATCCGCGGCGGCGCCCGTCAGGCGGCCCACGACGGCGCCGGTCTCTGCGGTTTCCGGGAGCCGGTCCGTGGGGACGCCCGCCGCGGTGACGAGGGCGGGATCCGGGACGAGCTGGTTCGGCGTCATGGGCGCCGCGGCCTGGCCGGTGAGTCGGAACGCCAGCCACTCCCAGGTGGCGAGATACCAGCGCGTGGCATCTGCGGCGGCGCGGTCGTGGCGCTCGACCCAGAGTGCGGCCGGGAGCCCGCCAAGCGCCCAGCCTCGAACGCCGGTCGCCTCGGCAAGTTCGGCGGCCTCCGCGATGGACCGGCTATCCAGCCAGGTGATCGCCGGTCGGGTCGCCTCGCCACGACCATCGACGGCCACGAGCGTGGGGCCGTGTCCATCCACGCCGATCGCCACGATCTCGGCGACATCGTTGATGTGGAGCGCCCGGACCGCTGAGACGACCGCGGACCACCAGGCACCGGGGTCCTGCTCCGCCCAGCCCGGGTGGCGGCCGACGTCCAGCTCGTACCCGGCGCGAGCGAAGGCGAGCATCCGCCCGTCCAGGGTGACAAGGCCGGCCTTGACCTCGTTCGTGCCCAGGTCGATGCCCAGGATCGCGTCGGGTCGCGTCGTGTCGGCGGTTCGGCTTATGCCGAGGACGCGGCTCATGAGGCGAGTGTCTCCGCATCGAGCGTCACGACGGCTTCGGCGGTGGCCACATCCGTGACCAGCGTCCGGACGACCCCGGCCCGCAGGGCGCCCAGGATCGCCCTGACCTTGGGCTCGCCGGAGGCGACGCCGATGGCGATCGGGACGCGACCGAGAGCCCGGGCGTCGAAGGCGATGACCCGCTCGCGCATGGCAGGGCAGACAAAGTGACCATCCAGGTCGAACGGCGCGATGAGGACCTCACCCACGGCCTCGGCCGACTCGAGCTGGCGTTCCGTCTCCGCGCCGACGGCCGACACGCTCCACGAGGGGCCGCCGATGCCGAAGAGGACCACGTCGAGCCGGTCCCACAGGTCGATGACGGCCCGGACGCCGGCGTGGGCCACGAGCGCCTGCTTGGTGACCGCGTCGTCCACGAGACCCGGGGCCATGAGGCCATGCGGTTGCGCGCCGAGGGCTTCGGCGATGCGCCGGTACGGCTCGCGCTCGGGGCCGGTGGACCAGTGCCCGCCGCACAGCGGGATCACGGTCGCCGCGACCGGACTCGCGGCGTCCTCCAGGGCGTCCGCGGCTGCCGAGACGGACGCGCCATCCCCTACCCCGATGATGGCTCCATCACGGACCGATGCCCGCAGGATCTGGGCCGCCAGCCGGCCGACCATGCGACGGGTCAGGTCCTCCGGGCCGGCGATCGTCGGCGCGAGGTGGACGGCGTCCAGCCCGTAACTGCGTCGGAGGGCCTCGCCGGCAGGACTCGTCGCGGTCGTGGAGTCGACGATCCGGATCTCGACGATGCCCTCGGCTCTTGCCCGCTTGAGCAAGCGCGAGACCTGCGGTCGGGTGACGCCCATGAACTCGGCGATCGCGTTCTGGGTCTCACCCAGCTCGTAGTACAGCCGACTCACCCGAACGAGCTGCTCGAAGTCGCTCATGTCCCCTGACGCCAGGCCGACGGTACGTTTGTACTGAACAGATGTGCACCCACAGTCCGGGCATCATCCGGGGTGGGCCCGAGCGTGTCAAGACGGTACCCTCGACCGCGACCGCCTGACCCACCAGTCGCCTAGCTGCGATCCACGAATGGGTCGTTGACCAACGCCTCCATCAGTGTGCGGGGGGGGTGCCGTCGTCGTGCACCGACGGCATCGCGACCGCTCACCCGAGGCGGTCCTGGAGAGGCCCCGATCGGGACGAACGTGCATGCCTACCGGCCGGATCCAACAGCCGATGTCTTTGTCGTCAACGTCCACGAGGACCACCTGCCGATCGCGGTGTTCACAGGACCGCAGGGGAGCGCCGCCGGGCGCCAGCCGCCAGCGGCCACGGGCCCGTCGGGCCGGGCTGCCCACGACCAGCATTCGGAGACGCTCGTTCGTAGGTGGGCAGAACGGCCGTTCCCCGGTCGAATGGCAGTAGATTCGGGCCGATCGACGGCTGAGCCCGCCCAGGGAGTTCCTGCTTCGTTGATTGGACCAGCAGCGACCCAAGGATCGCGATTCGCGCTAGGCACGACTAGTGCTGCTGGACAGTCGCCTTCAGTCAGCCCGGAACGAGTCAGTGACCTCGAACGTCACTTCGCCGCATCGTCGTCGGCGAACAGGGCAAGCAACTCGCCTGAACCATCCACGATGGTCGTTCGGCCGGCCGCGACATCAGCGCGGGCCTCGCGCTCCATCGCCTGCCAGCGATCCGTCCAGAACCACGCCTGATCGGCCGGCACCGCGACGAGCGGGATCAGCTCGATCCGCCTGTCGTCGCGGTCAGCGAGCGAGCAGTCGCTCCGCCTCCGCCCGCTCGTTCGGATCGAGCGCCGGACCGAGGGCGAGCGCTCGTTCGACGTCGGCTCGTCCCGCGGCGACCTCGCCCGCGGCAAGCGTGATCGCGCCCCGGTGGAAGAGCAGCCGGGCATCGGTCGCGCCATCCACGCCGGCCGCCGCGATCTCGGTTGCAGCCTCGTCAGATCGACCCAGCCGGTAGAGGATCCATGCGACGGCGTCGTGGCCGGTCGGGTCGGGACGAGCGGCCAGTGACGCCCGGGCCTTGGCGAGCAGGTCGTCCGATGCCCCGCCGTGGTCGGCGTCGAACCGAAGCAGCACGCGATCGAAGACCGAGCTCTGGATCTCCCCGAGACGTTCGATGAACCGAACGGTCTCGAACTGGGTGGTCGCACCGGCCGCATCGCCAGACGTCGCGAGCAGGTCGCCGAGGAGCGCGACGGTCTCCGGTTGCGGGGCGATCGCGACCGCCCGCCGCAGGCCCGCGACCGCCGCATCGGGATGGCCTTCGAACGCGTCCACCCGGGCAAGCCCGACCAGCGCACCAACGTCCGATCCCCGGATGGCAAGGGCTGCGTCGAACCCCGCCCGGGCGAGTGCGGCGTCGCCGGCCTGGCGGGCGTACTCACCGACCGCATACTCATGGAAACCCAGATCGCCCGTGCCGCCGGTGGCGACTTCCGCCTTCGTGGCATCGCGCGCGGCGACCGCCAGTCGCACCGCCTCGTCCAGGTGACCGGTGAGGAACGCGAGTCGGGCGAGTCGGATGTCGACGGACGGACCGGTCGCGAGCGTTGCGAGCTGGTCAAGGTCGGCGCGGGCGTCGACGATCCGGCCGAGCTCCATCTTCGCGTCGGCCATCGTGGCGAGCGCACCGAGCTGTGTCGGGTCGTCGTGGAACAGTGACTCCGCCACGGCCAGCGCCCCGCTGAAGTCGTGGAGCGTATACAGGACGACGGCCTGGATCGCCCGGCCGCCGGGTTCAGTGGGAGCGAGTCGGGAAGCTTCTGTGGCGAACCCAAGCGCGCGCTCCTGGTCGCCGAGGTCGCTGGTGAGCCGGCCGCGAGCGTGATACAGCGTCGCGAGGGTCGTCGCCGAGATGTGGTCCCGGGGCTCGGCGGCGAGGTTCGCGGCCCACGTGTCGATCGAGCTGTCGATCTGGGCGAGCGCGTCGGGCGGTGGAGCGGCCTCGACACGAGGCAAGGCACCGGGCCCATCGATCGTCGTGGCGGTTGCGACGCCGTCTGGCCCCGATCGCGAGGCGGCGATGGCCCCGGACACCAGGTATGAGCCGACGACCAGCACCGCGGCGGCGGCGAGGATCCCGATCGCCCGAGGGCGATGGTTGCGGCTCGGACGGGTCTCGGCGAGGGTGGTCATTTGATGTCGTCCCGTGGTCGTGTCAGCTGCGGGAACGGTGGAGGGCTGCCGAAGGCAGCCCTCCACCGCGCGGGTCAGTGCGGAACGCCGAGGTACGGGAAGACAGCGAGGTAGTCGCTGTGCGGCCCGACGCCGTCGCTCGTGACCGAGCCGTTGGTCGTGATGCCGAGTTCGATGTCGATGACATCGTCGTTGAGGTCACGGCCGTTGAGGGACCCGGCGATCGTCGCCGTGTCGTAGGTGAGGACGTCCGGCAGGAGGAAGTCGGCCAGACCCTGGGCCTGGGCGACCGTGTAGTCCGGCGCGCCGGTCCCCAGCACCGCGTTGATGTTGGTCAGCGTGGTGATGATGTTGGTCCGGAACTTGCCGCTGTACGCGGTCCGCTGCTTCGACGGCGGGGTGGCGTTGAACTGGTTCTTGGTCGTGCTGGCTCCCGCATCGACGAGGCGCGTGTTGAACACCGTATTGATCGCCGGTCGACCCATCTGGTCACCGGCCATCCAGATGCTGCCGTTCCACCAGGTCGTCTGACCCCAGACACCGACATTCCCGCCGAGCTGGTCGTCGGGGACTTCGATGACGATGGCGTTGGTGTTGAAGCCGGCAAAGATGTCCGTCGGGTTGCTGCCAAGGGCGTCGTCACCGATATCGAACAGGGTGCCGACGAAGCCCGTCAGATCGAAGAAGAACGGATCCGAGCGGACGCCCGCGAAGACCTTGCCGTCGCCGGCGAGTGAGGCCATGCCGGTGCCGGCCGTTGACCCGGAGCCACGGACGACGCCCGTGCTGAGCGACACCGCGTTCGCGCCCGTGTAGCGCGTGACCGTATACCGCTGGTTGCCGGCCGCGCCGTTGTCGAAGCGGACCACATAGGCCAGGTCCTGGATGGCATCCCCGTTGCGATCGACGTTGATGATGTACCGGACGTTGGACCCGAACTTCCCGCCGAAGGCGTTGATGGCCGGGTTGGTGGTCATCGCGAGGACGGTGCGGGAGGCATTCGAGCCCTGGAACGCGTAGACATCGTTGATGTCGCGCTCACCGTTCCGCGATACGGGGTTGAAGGCACCACCGGGGGTGCCCAGGGAGCCGAACGCGGACGCGTCGATGTGATCCGCCGCGCTCGACAGGAGCGGGGCCGCGCCGAGCGTGAGCAGGACGAGTGCCGCTCCGAGCGGCAAGAGCTTGGCTGGACGTTTCATCGATGATCCTTTCGTGGATCTCAGGGGCTGACGGACGTCCGGCGACCTGTCTTGGGGCCGGCCGACCTGTGGGCTGACGGCGCCGGTATCGCGAGTCCCGTGCACCTTCTCATTTGTATTCGCAGACCCGGAACGTTCGGATGACCCCCCATCCGAAGGCGTGGCGCGTCTTGTCTACGCGTCGGGCAGGACGCGCCCCGGATTCAGGATCCCCAGCGGATCCAGGGCCGCCTTGATGGCCCGCATGACGCGAACGCCGTCCTCGCCGCGCTGGCGGACAAGCCAGTCCCGCCGAGCGGTGCCGATACCGTGCTCGCCGGTCACGCTGCCGCCGAGGTCGATGGCGGTCTGGTAGAGGTCGATGCGGACGGCTTCGGTGAGCTCGTGCGCCCGTGGGTCGCCGCGCTCGAAGACGAGGTCCGGGTGCAGGTTGCCGTCGCCGGCGTGTCCGAAGGCGCCCATCCGGACACCGTGCTTCTTCCCGATCGCCTCGATCGCCCGGAGCATGTCGGGGACCCGTGACCGTGGCACCACGATGTCCTCCATGTGCACATCACCGAGGCGCTCGAAGGCCCAGTGCGCGGATCGACGGGCCTGGCGCAGCCAATCGGCCTCCTGCGCGGTCTGGGAGCGGACCGTGGACGTCGCCCCGGCGGTCACGCAAACCGTCTCGGCGCGCTCCAGCTCCGCGGCGGCCGCGGCGCCCGGCATGTCCGACTCGATCATGAGCATCGCGGCGGCCTCGCGGTCAAGGCCCAGGTGGTTCATCTCATCGACCGCGAAGATCGTGAACTTGTCCATCAACTCCAGCGTGACCGGGGTCAGCCCGGCCGCCGCGATCCCGGCGACCGCATCGCCCGACGATTCGAGCGACGGGAAGAAGGCCAGCAACGTGGACCGGGGCGGCGGGGCTGGACGCAACCGCAACGTCGCCTCGGTGATCACCGCCAGCGTCCCCTGGCTCCCGACGATCAGGTGGGTCAGCGAGTACCCGGCGACGTCCTTGATGTTCTTGCCGCCGGTCCGGATGACGGTCCCGTCCGCCATGACGACCTCCAGCGACAGGACGGACTCGCGTGTCTGGCCGTACTTCACGCAGCACAGGCCGCCGGCATTTGTGCCCAGGTTGCCGCCGATCGAGCACATCTCGTAGCTCGCCGGGTCCGGTGGGTAGAACAACCCGACCTCCGCGACAGCGGCCTTCAGGTGCGCATTGATGACGCCGGGCTGGACGACCGCGACGAGGTTCGAGGTGTCGATCTCGAGGATCTTGTCCATCGCGGTGAAGGCGATCGTCAGGGCGCCTTCGATGCCGGTCGCGCCACCTGACAGGCCCGACCCGGCGCCGCGCGGCACGACTGGCACGCGGAATTCCGTGGCCAGCCGCAGCAATTCCGAGACCTGGGCCGTCTCCGTCGGCAACGCGACGGCGCCGGGGAGGCCGGGCGTCAGGTACGCGGTCTCATCGTGGCGGTACGACTCGCGATCGCCCGGATCGGTCAGCAGCCGCAGCCCGGGGAGGCGCGCGGCGATCGCCTGGAGGAAGGGAGCATCGATGGCGACGGACTGGGTCACGGGCCAAGTGTAGGGGGCGGTCCGGAGCGGAGCCTGGGGTAGGATGCCCGCTATGGCCCGCCCGTCCATCGTCGCGGCCGCCCTGACCCTGGCGGTCGTGGGGCTGCTCCTCCCCGTTGTCGCACCGAGCGCCAGCGCCGCTTCCACGCTCAAGGTGGATGCGACTTACGTGTCGATCCTCAAGCTCGCCTGGCTGAGTCGAGCCGTCTACGTCGACTCGAAGGCGACCGTTCGAAACACCTCCGGCGCAGCGATCGACCGGCTCGAGTTCAACACCATCGCCGCGCGTCTGGGGGCGATCAAGCTCCGGCCTGTGCTCGTCGACGGCGCGGCGGTCGCGGCCACGATCAGCGATCAGACGATCAGCGTGCCACTGGGCAAGTCGCTGGTGAACGGCGGGACGACCGTCGTCCACATCCGCTACGGCGCGACCCTGCGCAACACCCTGACCGGCTCGAACTGGCTGTTCACCAAGGCGAACGGGATCATGGACCTGTACCGGTGGTTGCCGTGGGTGAGTCGCCGCATCGCGTTCGACCGGCCCAACCACGGGGATCCGTTCGTCACGCCAAGCAGCTCACTGGTGCGGGTCACCGTCGTGGCCGACCGCAAGCTCGTGCTGGCCACGACCGGGGACCGCGTCGCCTACACCGCGAATGGTCTGTCGCAGACGTTCGAGGCCCGCAACGTACGCGACTTCACGGTGACCGCGGCCACGGACTATCACACGGGGTCGCGCGTCGTGGACGGTACGACGGTCCGAGTCTGGTATCGGGCTGGGTCACCCGGCGCGGCGATGCTGGACGCGGCGGCGGACGCATTCCATCGGCTCGGCTCACGGCTCGGTGGCTATCCGTATCCGGTATTCAAGGTCGTCGAGTCGGCCGGTGGGTACGGGATGGAGTCACCGGCGCTCATCTGGATCCCGCACGGCGTGGGAACAGCGAACCTACGCTACCTCGTGGCCCACGAGACCGCGCACCAGTGGTTCTACGGGCTGGTCGGCAACGATCAGTCGACGCAGCCGTTCGCCGACGAGGCCGCCGCCGACTTCGCCGCGCGCTCCGTCCTGGGCCTGCGCCGCGCCAGCCGATGCGCCACCTCCACGCTGGATGGATCAATCTACCAGTACACATCCGCCTGCTATTACGAGACGGTCTACATCCAGGGCGGCAACCTGCTCGACGACGCGCGGAAGCGGATGGGCTCGTCCGCGTTCTGGACCGCGTTGCGCGGGTACATCGCGGCGAACCGCTATGGGTTGGCGGGGACCGTTTCGTTGCTGGACGCGCTCGATGCGGCGACACAGCTGGACCTGCGGGCGACGATGTTCAGGTCGAGGTTTCCCGGGCTGCTGTAGCGGGCGGCCAGAGCGATCCGCCGATCAGCCGCGAGCGCCTTGGGCATCTGGCGCCAGGTCGACGGGATGAGCGGACGCCAGGCACGCCATCCGGCGACCAGCCAGGCCGAGACCAGGCGCTCGCGGGGACCCCAGGGCAGGCCGTATGCGTCGCGGATCGTCGGCGGAAGCAGGCTGATCGACGGCCACAGTGTCCACGCATAGGTCGACGCAGGGATGCGCGTCAGGAGGGAGCTCGCGGCCGGGATCAGCGGCGCCAGCGGCGCCAGCGGCGGGTGGAGGATGACCCTGGCCAACTCGCGCGCCAGCGTACCGGGCTGGACCGGACCATCCGGCGCCAGCATCCCGGCCACGTAGGCATCGAGGGCGTCGATGTCCTTCGGCAGCAGCGCATCCGGCACGCCGAAGGCTCGACCGATCGGGCGGGTCTCAGCGTAGGCGCGGGCGCGTTTGTCCGGCGTCAGCGGTTCGATCCAGCGGTCGTTGGCGACCAGCGTCGAGTCGACGAGCGTGGCATGGACCCACAGGGAGAGTTCGGGATCGCGCGCGCTGTAGCCGGGACCCACGACGCGATCGTGCAGCGCGTGCAGACGGCGGACCTCGGCCCGAGCCTGCGGCCTCGAACCGTAAACGATCGTGAGATAGCTCTTGAGCGTGCCGGCGAGGCGGCGCCACGGGTCGGCGCGGAAGTCGGAATGGTCGTCCACGGCGGTCGCGACCGCGGGGTGCGCGATCTGGAGCAGCAGCGCGCGCGGACCGGCACCCAGCAGCAGCATCGCCTCGCGGTTGAGCGCCCAGACTTCTGAATCGGGGCCGTACATCCCATCTTCGGCGTGCCGCGTATCCACCGATGCACGATAGCGGCGTCACGAGAGGGACGCAGATGAGCAATGGAGCCGGGTGGGGCGCGGACTTAGATCCTGACGAGCTGGCCCACCTCGAGACGCGGATGTGGAAGGCGTACGACCGACGCCAGCCGACCCGGCTGTTCACGTCGCTGATTTAGGCCCTGCATGTCCAGGCGCACGTGTCGTGGCCGCGAACGGTTGGGGAGGGAGTGTGCGAGGTCGGGTAGGCCGCCATTCGAAACGACGGTCGTTGCGCGCAGAAGAACAAACGGTGGTTCTTCGGCTCGGTCGGGCGAGACTACGGCCTGTTGTGGCGTCGGGGGGGTCGCTACCACGCTTAGATGTGAAGCTAATCGGGCGTCGATCGCTGCGGTGAGCAGGTGAACGCGCGAATCCATGGTCGATCAGGCCGAGAATCGGCTGTTTGTCCTTCTGGGAGCAACGAGGCGCTGGTGGGCCCCCGCGATGACGCCGAGGGCTAGCGCCCCTCGGGCCTCCGGCCGATGAGCCACCAGGCGGTCGGGAACAGCAGCGCCGCGGCCGTGAGCTTGAGCGCGTCCCAAGCGAGGAACGGGGTCAGGCCGTACGCGATCGTGTCGGCCCACGAGAAGCCGCCGACGACCTTCAGCCATGGCAGGCCGATGGCATAGATGACGACCTCACCGATGAGCATCGCCCCGAATGAGCCGCCGATCTGGCGGTCCCAGCCCAGCTCGGCCAATCGACCGACCAGCGCGCCGGCCACGACAAAGCCGATGAGGTAGCCGCCAGTCGCACCGAAGATGACGTCTGTCCCGCTGGCATGGCCGGCGAAGAACGGCAATCCCACGAGCCCCAGCAGCACGTACAGTGCGACCGAGGTCGCTCCGCGCCGGAAGCCCAGGGCCCCGCTGACGACGAGCACGCCGAACGTCTGGCCGGTGAGCGGCACGGGCGTGGTCGCCACATAGATCTGCGCGGTGAGGTAGATGAACAACGCGCCGGTGGCGATCAGCACGATATGTCGGACGCGGGCGTTCATCCGCTCCGCGATCCCGACGGGGACGAGGAAATCAGCGAGGGTGATGCCTCGGTCGGCAGCCGTGCTGCGGTCGAGTCTCGGGATGGCGATCGTCATCGGCGGGAGTCTAGCATCCGCCCGGGGTCGCGGCGGCCCCATCGCCCGTGGCGATCACTCGTACTGGACGGCCCGGATGATCGAGATCCGACTCGCGATGTGCGCCGGGTACGCCGCCGCCAGCATCGCCACCGCCACGCCCAGCACGAACACGAGCGCCACGACTGCCCACGGCACGACACCGGTGAGCTCCGCTCGGCCCCCGGCCAGGGCAACCATCACGACCCCGATCGCGACCCCCGCCAGCACACCCATCACGGCACCTGCCAGCCCTACGATCCCCGCCTCGACGACGACGGAGCGCCACACCTGGCCGCGGGTCATCCCGGCCGCGCGCAGCACGCCGATCTCGCGCACCCGCTCGATGACGTTCATCGTGAGTGTGTTCACGATGCCAAGTGCCGCCACGAGGACCGCGACGAGCGCGAGTGCGTCGAACAACCCGAAGATGCGTCCGAGCTCACTGTCGATGGCGCCCTGGATCTGCCCCAGCGAGACGACATCCAGCGCCGCGAGCGATGCGGCGGCCTCCAGGTCCGCCCTGGTGTTCGCCGGCGCATCCGGCATGAACCGGACCGCGAACGCATCTGTCCCGGCGACCCCGAGGTGCGCCGTCGCGTCGCCCCAGCCCACGAGCATCGCCTCGCCAGCGCGACCTGGCAGGGTCCGCTCGGCGATCCCGACGATCCGTAGCTCGAGCGTCGTCCCGTCCACGGCAGCCACGTCCACGACCTGATCAAGCGTCAGGCGCAGCCTCGTCGCAAGGGCTTGCGGCACGATCGTCGCGCCGCCGCCGTCCAGCGCAGCCAGCGCTGCGTCCCGCTCCCCCGCCACGAACCGCAACCGACCGTCCGCGGCCAGGTCGGAGCCGGATACGGCGACCCCATCAGTCCGCCTGCCATCCACGGCCAGGTCGAACGTCGCGATCTCCGTCACCCGTTCCACCCCGGAAACAACGGCGAGTTCGGCCGCGATGCCCTCATCCGACGAGATCGGGCGGATGGAGGTTGCGACGACGTCGCCTGGGATGACGTCCTCGATCCAGGCGCTGGCCGACGCGCGTGCGTTCTGTCCGACGGCCCCGAGCGCCACGACCGCCGCCAGGCCCACGGCCAGCGGCCCGATCGTGAGGATCGCGCGGCTCCGATCGCGGGTGATCGATCCGCGGGCGAGCCGTTCCTCCAGGCGGAAGAACAGCGCGAACGGGCGCCCCGCCGCCCGCGTCAATGGCCGAAGGACGATCGGCAGCAGGAGCGTGGCCACGAGCAGGATGGCGTAGACGATCAGTGCGCGGGTCACCCCCACTCCACCGATGCCGCGCGGCCAGACCAGCACCCCAGCCACCGCCACGACCACGAATACGACGACCAGCCAGCCGAGCCGAGCTCGCCGCGCGGACGTGCCCTCCGAACGGGACTTCAGAGCCTCGATCGGCGAGATGCTGCCGGCTCGGCGCGCAGGCTCGAGGGCGGCCGCCAACGTCACGACGATGCCCACGATGAAGGTCGCCACGAACGCCGACACGGGCAATGTCGGGCCGTCGATCGTGACGTCGCCCACCGTGCGCACGTAGGCGACCATGGCGGCCGCCAGGATCGAACCCAGCGCGACGCCCACCAGGGACCCGACCACACCCAGCAGCAGGGCCTGGCGCAGGACGTACCCGGTGACCTGGCCGCGGGTCGCGCCTGCTGCCCGCAGCAGGCCCAGCTCCCGGGTGCGTTCGACCAGGGTCATCGAGAGGGTGTTGAAGATGAGGAACGCGCCGGTGAAGAGGGCGATGGCCGCGATCAGCGCGGTCGTCGCCTGGAAATCTGCCGTCGAGGCTCGAAGCGACGCGGCCAGATCTGCCGGCGACGAGAGCACGTACGGTTCCGTCAACAGGCTCGCCTCGAGGGCCGCCGTCACGGTCGCGGGATCGGCGCCGTCGGCCAGCCGCAGGTCCACGCGGGTCGCGCCTTCCTGGTCGAAGACGGCCTGCGCGGTCCGCAGCGGGACCACCACGGTCCGCCCGAACGTCCCGACGGAAGGCCCATCGCCCGCCAGGATGCCCACGACCCGGTAGCGGGCGGTGTCGCCGGCGCCCTGGATGGACAGCTCCGAGCCGACCGCAAGCCCGTCGTCCTCGGCCAGTCGACGTGTGATCAGGGCGCTTGGTTCGTCCATCCCGGTCAAGCCGAAGCCCTCGGCGAGCGTCAGGTCGTGGACTTGTGGCTCACGTCCGGGATCGATCCCCAAGATCGTGACCGGGTCCGGCAACCCGACGGACGGGCCGGCCAACAGGTACGTCTGTCGCTCGAGGACCGGCGCCGCGACGGCCACGCCCTCGGTCCCTTCGATCGCCGCCAGCGTCTCGCGGCTCAGGCCGGAGTCGCCGAACGCCGCCATCCGCAGGTCGGCCCGCCCCACGAGGTCGCGGACGGTCCGGTCCACCGACGATTCGATGGCGACGTTGGTGGCCAGCCCGGCGAACAGCACCGCGACGCCAAGGGCGACCCCGATGATCGTCAGCAGCGTCCGACCCGGCCGGGCGCGGAGGCTCCGCCAGGCGATCCGGTCCACGGCCTACAGCCCGAGCTGGGCGAGTCGTGCGATCAGCGGCGTGGCGTCGTGCGACTGGCGCCGACCCAGCTCGATCGTCTCGCGGATTCGGCCGTCGCCGATCACCAGGACCCGGTCGGCATAGGCGGCCGCCTTCGAGTCGTGGGTGACGAGCACGACCGTCTGGTGACGCTCGACACACGAGCGCCACAGGGCGTCCAGGATCTCGGTGCCAGACGTGTAGTCCAGGTTGCCGGTGGGTTCGTCCGCGAACAGGAGCGCCGGTCGAGTCACGAGTGCGCGAGCGACCGCAACGCGCTGCTGTTCCCCCACCGAAAGCTGGTCCGGCTTGTGGTGGGCCTTGGCGGTCAGGTCCACGAGGGCGATCGCCTCCCTGATCCGGGTCGCGAGATCGCCCTTGGACGGGTCCTGGCCGGCGATCGTGAATGGGAGGGCGACGTTCTCGGTCACATCGAGCAGCGGGATGAGGTTGAACGACTGGAAGACGAAGCCCGTCCGATCGCGACGCAGGCGGGTGATCTCGTCGTCGGACAGATCGCTCACGACCTGGCCTTCGAGCACGACGGTACCTGACGTCGGGCGGTCCAACCCGCCGAGGAGCTGGAGGAGCGTGGACTTGCCGGAGCCCGACGGGCCCATGAGTGCGACGAACTCGCCCTCGTCCACGGTCAGGGACACGCCGCGCAGCGCATCCACGACGGTCTCGCCGAGGGGATAGGACTTGGCCAGCTCCCGAGCCTCGAGGATGGGCGGCATGGCCGGCAGTGTACTGGTCACCCGCCGAAGAACGCGCCGGCGATGTCGCCGACGATCGTCTCGATCAGGCCCTGGCTGGGTGCACTGTCCGAGATGCGCAGACCGTGATCTCCAAGCGCCACGACCGGTGGCGCGGTCGCCGATCGGGGCACCTGGTCACCCGGGTCGACCGTCGGATCGGCCGGCTCGGGGTTCGGTGTCGGCGCGGGCGTCGGCGTGGGCGATGGCGTGGGCGATGGCGATGGCGTCAAGATCGGCTTGGGCGTCGGCCTGGGCGTCGCGCGGGGCTTCGCGGTCGGCCTGGGCGTCGGTTTGGCGGTCGGCCTGGGCGTCGCTGCCGCGGTCGAGCCGCACTTGTCCGCGAACAGCACCGTCCAGACCTTCTTGCCGTCCGCGCCCTTGTACGACCCCACGCCGATGACGTCCCAGGTCTTGCCCAGGATGTTGGCGCGATGGCCGGAGGAGCCCATGAACATCTGGTGGATCTGGGCGGTGGCGGTGTCGTCCGGGTAGTTGTTCCAGCCGATGTTCTCGCCGGCGACCTTGTAGCAGTAGCCCACCGAGTCCAGCTTCTTGAAGACCTTGCCGTAGCCCGGGATGTCGTGACTGAAGTAGTCGCGGACGATCATGTCCTTGCTGCGCCAGCGAGCGATGGACGTCAGCGTCGAGTCCACCTTGAGCGCCTTGAGCCCGGCCGCCGCCCGGCTCTGGTTGGTCAGGACGACCAGCTCCCTCTCGGACGATGAGGAGGCTGAGCCCTCGCTCCATGCCAGGGTGGAGGCCGGCGCCGCCAGCGCGAGGACGGACGTCGCGAGGAAGGCGACGACGAGTCCAAGGGCGGTGGGGCGGGAGCCGAGTCGGTGGCCGAGGGACATGCTGCGCGCGATCTCCACTGACAGGCTGGGGTGTCCGGTGTGGTGACCACCGTAGGCGTGGGGTGCGCGGAGGTCCGCCGTTCGAAGGTCCCGGTCGTCGGGTTCGCTGGTACCGGTCGGTCCGGTGGACTCCTGGGTGGTCCGGACGGGTGTGGTCCATCGTGGGAGGGTCGCCCCCGGGTCGGCTCGCGAGGTCGCGAACGCCCAGCGGCGATTCCGGGCGGATTCCGGGTACACTCCGATGGCCCACGGGTTCCGGGACGCGCGAGCGGACCGTCGAGCGCGAGGCGATGGTGGCCTTAGCTCAATGGCAGAGCAGCGGTTTGTGGAACCGCCGGTTGAGGGTTCGAGCCCCTCAGGCCACCCCAACCCCTTTCGAGAGCACGGACCGTGTCCAGTCGCGGACGATCTCGCCGAGGGTGTCGAGGCCGACGACGCCGTGGCCAAGGACCGCGTCGTGGAATGCTCTGATGTCGAATCGGTCGCCCTGGGCCGCTTCGGCCTCGGCGCGAAGGCGCAGGATCTCGCGCTGGCCGATCTTGTACGCGAGCGCCTGGCCGGGCATCGCGATATACCGATCCACCTCGTTGATCACGTTGTTCGGAGCCAGGACCGTGTGTTCCAGCATGTAGTCGATCGCCTGCTGACGGGTCCAGCCCAGAGCGTGCATCCCCGTGTCCACCACCAGGCGGCAGGCACGCCAGGCATCGAACGACAGGACGCCGATCCGGTCGAGGTCGCCCGAGTACAACCCCATCTCGTCGGACAGGCGCTCGGTGTACAGGCCCCAGCCCTCGACATAGGCGGTCGGACCGTCGTGGCGCCGGAAGTCCGGCAGGGCCGTCAGTTCCTGGCTGATGGCGAGCTGGAGGTGATGACCCGGGACGGCCTCGTGGAAGGCAAGGGCCTGAGCCTCATAGCGTGGCCGGGTCGTGGGCGCCCAGGTATTGATGGCGTATTGACCGGGTCGCGATCCGTCCAGGGCGGGCTGACGGTAGTAGGCGATCGTCGAGTGCCGCTCCTCGTGCTCGGGCATCACGACCACGACACAGGGCGCGACCGGCAGGATCCCGAACCAGGCCGGGATCGCCGCCAGGGCGCGAGCAAGGGAGGTCTCGGCCATCTCGCGCACCTCGTCCCGTGTCGCGAAGTGCATGGCTGGGTCTGTCCTGAGGCGGCGCCGGATGGTCGTGAGATCGGCGGTATCAAGGACCCGTTCGCCGAGGACGGCAAGTTCGTGGTCGATGCGCTCGACTTCCTCGAGACCGATGGCATGGATCGTCGCTGCCGAGAGCGCCAGCGACGTATGCGACTCGATGAGTCGGTCGTAGGCCTCGCGGCCGCCCGGGACATGCGAGAGCCCTGGCCGCTCGTCCGGCCGAGCGACCGGCAGGATGTCGTCCCGGAGCGTGTCGAGGAATCGTTGCATGGCGGGCCGAACGACGTCGCGGACGGCGGCCCGCAGGCCTTCGTCGAAGGTCGCCCGGTCCGCAGCGCTCCAGTCAGCGTGCTCGACCGCCAGTGGCGCGAGCAGTGGCAGGTCGTCGTCCGCGAGAGCGAGCGCCGTCGCGAGCTGGTCGATCGCCTTGTCCACCGTCGACCGGACGCCTATCCGTCCAGCCGCCGCGCTGTCGCGCAGGCGCTGCCCCCTCCCGTCGAACCAAGGCCCCAGGGCATTCCAGCGCGCCACCATCGCCCGAGCCTCACCCGGCGTGGCGACCGGCTGGATCGCCTCCAGGTTGAGCGCCGCCACCTGAGGGCCATCCAGAGGATCGACCGTCCACGCCTCGAGGTTCGCGTCGAGCCGTGCGACGCTCCGGCTGATCTGGGCCAGCAGTGCCGAGCGGGTGATCCGGTCCTCGCCCTGGAGATCCCTCGCGGGGATCGCCTCCACTTCGCCCCTGATCGACTCGAGGCGAGCGCGTTGGTCAGCGATGGCGTCGTCGGAACCGTCGTCCAGTCGGTCGTCGAAACGCCGGTCGCCAAGATACGTCGCGTAGATGGGGCTGAACGCCAGCACGAGATCCCAGTAGCGAGCCGCGACGTTCGCGAGATCGGCAGACGGGTCGGTCACCCTGAAAGTATGGCAGCATCAGGCGCGATACTTGGCGCATGACACCTCCGATCGCCACCGCACCGTCCGATCCGGTCGTCCTGATCACCGGCGCCACAGGCGCGACGGGTCGGATCGTCGCGCGGAACTTCGCGGTCGATGGCGCTCGGCTCGGACTGGTCGGCACGG
Source organism: Candidatus Limnocylindrales bacterium (assembly GCA_046593725.1). Classification (GTDB taxonomy): domain Bacteria; phylum Chloroflexota; class Limnocylindria; order Limnocylindrales; family CSP1-4; genus SPCO01. Next base: position 24,114 of record JBKJQY010000129.1, on the reverse strand, counting down.
ATCCGGCCAAGCTGGCGGTGGTCGCCACCGAGGTCGGGCTGGCCGGCGATCGATGGGCGGCCGGCGTCGGCGACCTGACCCAGCCGACGGGTGCACGAGACGCCGTCGCCGCCGTGTCCGCGGCCTTCGGGCGGATCGACTGCTGGCTGCACCTCGTCGGTGGCTGGGCCGGCGGAACACCGGTCGTGGACTTGGATCACGCGGAGATGCGATCAATGCTGGACCAGCATCTGTGGACGACGCTCAATGTCGCGCAGGCGGTCGTGCCCGGGATGGCGGAGCGCGGCTGGGGTCGGATCGTGGCCGTCTCGACGCCCTTCGCTGCCGTGCCCGGCCCGCGTGGCTCCGCCTACGCCGTCGCGAAGGCGGCCGAGGACACGCTGGTCCGTGCCCTCGCCCGCGAAGTCGCCGGCACCGGCGTGACGGCCAATCTGGTCGTCGTCCGCCAGATCGACATGGCCCACGAGCGCGACTCGGCGCCGAGCTCGAAGAACGCGAATTGGACCGCGCCGGAGGAGATCGCCGCGACGATGCGGTTCCTCTGCTCCGACGCTGCTGCGGCCATCAACGGCGCCCGCATCCCGCTGGACGGTCGCTGACCAAGAGGTCCTTCGGCACTGGGCGCCACGCTCCGAGGCGACCACGATGGCCGAGCAAGGAGGTTGAGATGGCATTCACCGGGGATATCGTCGAACGCACGAAGCGCAACGCCTGGTTCCGCGAGGTCGTCGCGACAGGCCCGCACAGCCAGGTCGTGGTCATGAGCATCCCGCCCGACGGCGACATCGGGCTGGAGACCCACGCGGAGCTCGATCAGGTCCTGGTCGTGGTCGAAGGTGGCGGCTCGGTCACCCTCGACGGCGTCCTCAGCGCGATCGAGCCCGGGACGCTCATCCAGGTCCCGGCCGGGACGCTCCACAACGTCGTGAACACCGGGACTGGCGACCTGCGCCTCTACACCGTGTACGCCCCGCCGGCTCACGCTCCCGGCACGATCCACCGGACCAGGGCCGAGGCGGACCTCGACGAGGCCGACCACCCGGCCGCGGGCACCACGGTCTAGCCATGTGGATCCTGTTCAGCGTCCCGTGCCCGACGCCTGACGGGCGAACGGCGAAGGACCTCTACGACAAGCGCGTGACGTGGATCGGCCCCGAGATGCGCGCGAGCGCGGAGGCGCACGGCTGCCAGTTCCACCAGGCCTGGTATGCCGCCGACGGTTCCGCCTTCTGGGCGATCGCCGAGTGGGAATCGATGGACGGCGCACGCGCGTTCTTCGAGGAATGGGACATCGACGACGAGCCAGGGGAGGTCGCGATCGGCCTCGAAGGCGAGGTAGGCCTGGTCACGTTGCGGACGATCCTGGAGCGCTGACCTCGAGTCGCACACGGTTCGGACCCGCCTTGTAACCGGGTCGTGCACGTCGTACGATGCGGCCACCAGGATCGCTCACGTACGGGGTCCGTCCAAGTTCCACCTCGGTGGCTGGATGCATGGACCCGCGATGACGGTCGGGTGAGGAGTAGGCGCATGGCGACCGTGACGTTCGAGCACGTCTACAAGAAGTTCGGTGACTTCAACGCCGTCAACGATCTCAACCTTGAGATCGGCGACGGCGAATTCATGGTCCTGGTGGGGCCATCGGGCTGCGGCAAGACCACCAGCCTGCGGATGATCGCCGGGCTCGAGGAAGTCACCGCGGGCACCCTGCGCATCGGTGACCGCGTCGTCAACGACGTCGCTCCCAAGGATCGCGACATCGCGATGGTCTTCCAGAGCTACGCGCTCTACCCCCACATGTCCGTGCGCGAGAACCTGGCGTTCGGCCTGAAGCTGCGCAAGGTGCCCAAGGCGGAGATCGACCGGCGGGTCAAGGAAGCCGCCGATACGATCCAGCTAGGAAGCCTGCTCGACCGAAAGCCCAAAGAGCTCTCCGGCGGTCAGCGCCAACGTGTCGCACTGGGTCGCGCGATCGTCCGCGAGCCGGCCGTGTTCCTCATGGACGAGCCGCTCTCCAACCTGGACGCCAAGCTGCGTGTGCAGACGCGGGCCGAGATCGCCCGCCTCCACCAGCGCCTCAAGACCACCGTGGTCTACGTGACCCACGATCAGGTCGAGGCCATGACGATGGGCTCGCGGATCGCGGTCATGAACGAGGGTCTCCTCCAGCAGGTCGGGACGCCGCAGGCCCTGTACGACACCCCGGTCAACCGGTTCGTCGCGGGGTTCATCGGCAGCCCGTCGATGAACTTCGTGGATGTCACCGTGGACGGATCCGGCGAGGCCGCGCGGCTCGTCTCAGGGACGGACTGGAGCATCCCGCTGCCGCCGCAGACGCGCGCTGCCATCGGCGCGGACAACCAGCGCCAGCTGGTCGCTGGCTTCCGGCCGGAACACCTTGACATCGGCACGGCCGGACCGGGCGCCGGCTCGTTCCGCGCCCGAGCTGACGTCGTCGAATACCTCGGCAACGAGGAATTGCTCCACGTCAACGCGGCCGGCAAGGACATCGTGGCCATCGTGGGGTCCGAGCATCGTGTCCGACCCGGCGACGTCGTCGAGCTGGTCGTGCCGCTCGGGAAGCTCCACCTGTTCGACGGCGAGAGCGGCGCGGCGATGACGGCCGGTGCCATGGCCGAGGCTACGGCCTGACGATCGACCCGGATGAGGCTCATCGATCGGCCCCGCGCGATGATCGTGCCGGGGCCGATCTCATCGAACGCGTCGTCGATTCACGGATCCTCCACCGAGGGCGCTACCTGACGTTCCGAGTTGACACGATCGAGCGCGCCGATGGATCGCGCTCGACACGCGATATCGCCGGACACCCGGGCGCGGTCGCGATCCTTGCCCTGGATGCGGACGACCAGGTCCTGATGGTCCGCCAGTTCCGGTTGGCGGCGGGGCAGGTCCTGCTGGAGATCCCGGCCGGGACGCTGGACGCCGCGGACGACGGCGTCATCGAGGATCCGGAGCTCGCCGCCCCGCGTGAGCTCGAGGAGGAAACCGGCCAACGCGCAGGCACCTGGCAGCGGCTCGGGGCGTTCTACACCGCCCCCGGATTCACCGAGGAGCGGATGACGCTATACCTCGCCACGGACCTGTGGCCAGCCCGCGAAGACCGCCTGGGACCAGACGAGGATGAACGCCTGCTCGTGGAGCGCATCCCGTGGCAGGAAGCGATCGCGATGGCCGAGTCGGGTTCGATCATGGACGCCAAGTCGCTCGTGGGTCTGTTCTGGCTGGCCCGGCTCAGGACCGGTCAGGGAGCGCCTGCCGAGCGGTCTCCCGAGCCCGAAGCCACGGCATGAGGAGGTCCAGCTCGACGGTCACGGTTTCGTCGGCGGACAGGCCGGCGCCGCGCAGCGCATAGAACAGCGGCGAGCCGATGATCGTCCGGACCGCGGCGACCGCGCTCAGGTCCGTCTCGTCCGGTCCGAGGGCCTTTACGACGAGCATCGTCAGGTGCTCCTCGTATCGCTGTTCGTGTCCAGCCCAGGCCGTCATCAGGTCCGGATCGGACTGGCGAACGTACCACCAGGCTTCGCTTCGGACCGAGAACGAGGCCAGTTGACGGGCGAGGCACTCGACCCGTTCGAACGCGCTTTCGAGTCCGGCGAAGATCTCCACGCCAGGGAGGCGGATCTCCTCAAGGATCGCATCGGCGATCGCCCGATCAAGATCGGCTCGGTCGGGAAAGTGGTTGCGCACGGTCCCCGGCGAGACGTCGGCCTCACGAGCGATCCGTGGGATGGTCGCCTCGCGCGACCCGTTCTCTCGGTAGATGGAGAGCCCAGCCGCGACGATCCGCGTTCGCGTGGCGGCCTGATCCTCGGCGCGTCTGCCAAGCGTGTATCGACGGGGCACGGTCGGTCCCTCGCTGTTCTAATCTATTGACTGCGCGGTCATCCAAAGATTACCATGCGCTGATCGGTCACTACCCTATGTGAGGTGGCTCCCCCATGATGATGTCGGACGCGGATCTCTACCGAGTCGCGAGCTGGGCGACCTTCCTCTCGCTGGTCGCCATGGTGATTTCGGCGGTAGCTCTGGTCATCTTCTTCGCAGGGCCAGGTGAGCCATTCGGTTCGATCAATGACGCGTTCGTCGCGCTCGCGCTCGTGGCCCTGATCCCTGCGGTGCTCGCCGTGGACCGCCTGGCGGGCGATCACTTCTCGCCGATCGTCCGGATCATGACGATCGGCGCGATCGCCGGGATCGCCCTTGGGTCTGTCGGGCAGGTGCTGCTGATCCTGCGTGTGATCACCCTCGAGGACTCGTACATGACCGGCGGGCTGGGCATCATCCCAGTCCTCGCGTGGATCATCCTCGTCGCAGCCCTGGCCCTCGGACCGGGGGCCCTGCCCGCGGCTCTCGGCTGGCTGGCCGTGGCCCTGCTTGTGCTCATCGTCGTCACCTCCGTCGTCGCCTCGATCACGGTGGGGCCGGTGCTGTGGGCCGCCTGCCTGGCGCTCCTCGTCGGGTTGGCGGCGTGGCTCGCGGCGCTCGCCTTGGCGTTCGCCGTGCCGGCGCCCCTGGCGGCCTGGTCATGACGCGCGCAAGATCGGTGGATCCGATCGCGCGGTTCGCGGCTCGGACGACGGTCATCAGCGGCGTGATCGCCGCGGTGGGCCTGGTCTTCCTGGCGGCCATGTTCGTCGCGTTCGCGCTCGGCGCGACTCCTGGGGCGCTGATCCTGGGCCGGATCAACGACGTCTGCGTCCTGGTGTCCTATCTCCTGTGCGTGCCCTGCGTCGCCGCGCTCTGGCTGCTCCTCCGGCCGGCTGCCCCGCTGTCGAGCGCGCTCGCAGCGCTCCTGGGGCTGGGTTCCATCGCGGCCATCGTGGTCCTGCAGTGGCTCCTCATCACCGACGTCGTGACATTCGAAGAGCAGGTCGGACCCGTCTCGATCGCCCTCCTCGCTCTCGGCGCGTGGCTCGTGCTGACCGGCCATCTGCGGTCGGCCTCTGGCGTGCTCCCTGGAGGAATCGGCCTGGGCCTCGTTGGGGCGACCTACCTGGGCTACCCGGTCTGGGCGATCCGGACGGGTCGGCGCCTGCCACATGCGGCCAGGACTGGCGGGTCGGGTCGAGCCCCCGGCCCGCGGGCAGCCCAGCCGGTCGCCGACCGATGAGTTGGTCCGTCCTCTACCCGTGGCTGGTGACCGTCCACGTGCTCAGTGCGTTCGCGTTCATGGCGATCCACGGCATCTCGATGGGCGTGTGGTGGCGAGCCCGTCGCGAGCGGGACCGTGTCCGATTGGCCGCCTGGATGGAGCTGTCGGTCGGGTCCCTGGTGCCGATGACGATCGCCTTGCTGCTGCTGATCGCGTCCGGGATCCTGGTCGGGATCGCCGGTGCCTGGTGGTTCACCGGTCAGTGGTGGCTGTGGGTCTCGATCGGCGTGGTCGTCGGGATCGGGGCGCTCATGACGCCGATGCTCGCCATCCCATTCGCGAACATCCGGCGCGGGCTCGGGATCCCGAGCCCGGCCGATCTCAAGACCGGCACGGTCCCGCTGGCGGTCGATGACGCGGAGCTTGAGCGCCTCCTGGCGAGCCGACGGCCGTCGATCGGAGCGACCGTCGCGATCGGGGGCGTCGTCGTCATCACCTGGTTGATGGAGACCAAGCCCTTCTAGCCGCTACGAGCCCCCGCGCCAGGCGTCAAGGTCCACCGGCCGCAGGCGCGGACTATCAGTGAGGCCAGGGATTCGGCCGCGCTTGGCGATCGAACGGCCGTCGATCTCCTTGATGTCGCCGGTGAAGTCGATCGGCGTGGCGCCGCTGATGTACGAACCCACAGCGTATGAATCGACCGGGGCTCCGGCGTCCTTGAAGTAGCGGATCCGATCCGGGGTGATCCCGCCGGAGACAGTGATCTTCACGTGGGTGAAGCCCTCGCGGTCCAGGCGCGCCCGGACCTCATGGACCAGGTCCGCCGTGACCCGGCCACGCTCCGACGGGGTGTCGAGACGCACGCCATACAGCCGGTCGCCCAGCGCGTTGGCGACCCTGAGCGCCTCCTCGGCCTCGTCCTTGAACGTGTCCACCAGCACGATCCGTGGCACCTCCGGCCCGATATGCCGATCGAACGCCAGCGCCGCTTCCACGGTGTCCCCGAAGATCAGAACGAGCGAATGCGGCATCGTCCCGGTGGGCGCGAGGCCCGCCAGGCGTGCCCCGGCCGGGGTGGACGCGCCCACGCATCCGCCGACGATCGCCGCGTAGTCCAGGACATCCGTGATATCCGGGTGGATATGGCGCGCCCCGAAGCTGATGACCGGATCGGGGGACGCGACCTCCACGCACTCGCGCGCGGCGGTCGCCCAACCCGTGGACTGGGCGAGCATCCCCAAAAAGGCCGTCTCGTACAGCCCGAACTGGCGATAGCGCGCGCGGATGCGCAGCACGATCTCCTTGGGTTCGACCGTATCGCCGTCGGTCAGGGCCTCGAGCTTGGTCTCGGCTGGATCGGCTGTCGCGAGCACGTGGCCCAGCAGATTCCTGGCCTCGTCGATCCCGCACAGGACAGCGGCCTGCCGCGTGAAGACCTCCATCGTGACGATGGGGTCGAGGCCCTCTCGCTCGAGGATGGCCTCGGCGCGGGCGAAGTAGACATCTCCCGAATCCCCGGACAGGATCTCCGCCGATGGCCGTGGTCGCCGCATCCCCATCAGGCCGATCCAGCTCCCACGTCGCGCTCGTCCGGGTCCGCCCCGCTCGGCGGCACCTCGGGAGTGGCGGCGAGTGTAGCGTACGGCTGCGTCGCTTCGGGGTCCGCTCCGCTGCCCGTCCCCCGGGCGTCGGCCGCCACGAGACTGGCGCCGCGACCTGGCCCAAGGCCCGGTCCGCGAGCCTCTCCCGGCGTCATCGGGCGGGCCATCATGCGGCTCACCGGACGCGACATCGAGGCGGCGAAGACGGCCTGGCTGTGGCGCCGTCGACTTCGGCCGCGGATCGTCAGGGCGAGCAGGATGAGCGCCACTCCGGCCGCGAGGGCGAGAGCGACTGCGCTGACCAACCGGCCTTGACCCACGTCAGCGGCCGTCGTCCAGACCGAACGGGCCGCATCGGCCGCCGCGACGGACGCGTCGAGATCACCGGCCGCGAACGCACTGCGCGCGTCTGCGATGGAGGCATCCGGCGTCGAGCCCCACAGGCCGAGCTGTGTCACGAGGTCGGGCGCCTTCGGCTCGGCGCTCACGGCGGCGGAGAAGCGCGCGATGGCGGCCGACTCCAGCGCCGCCTCGTCGACCGCATCCCCGAACCCATCTTCATCCTCGAAGTCGGTCCGGAGCGTCGCGGGTACGGACAGTCCGGCCGCACCGGCCGCGGTTTCGATGGTGTCCCGCTCGGTCAGGACGCCATCGGCTTCGGTCAGAAGGGTCGTCGCGGTCGCGAACTGCCAGGCGCGCAGCGCGTCGCGGATGGCGCGTGGCAGTCGCCAGGTCCCAGCGGCGGTGAGCACCTCCGCGTATCGGTCCCTCGCCTGCGTCCGGTCGTCCAGCAGCGGCAGGTCATCATCGCGAGCGACCCACCTCCGCCACAGGTCGTCGTAGGCTGCCGGCGTGTCCGCCTCCAGGAGGTCCAGCAGCGCCCGCCAATCGGGTGGACCGGAAAGCGATTCGGGGACCCACGGGGCCCCGGCGACGCCCACCCTGGCGGCCTCCGGCGGTTGATAGGCGCCCATCCGACCCGCGGCGTCGGCCCAGACGGCCTGCAGGCCATCGGCACCGGCCCGTTCCGCGATCGCGTCGGCCAGGACGAGGGACGCGGCGTAGGCATAGTCCTCGACGCCGGTGGTCTCCTTGCCCACGGGGCCCCACGCATTCAGCGGGATCTTCGATTCGAGCAACGTCGCGCTGAGGTCGGTCTGGGTGACGGGCATCTCCAGGGCCTTCGCCGCCTGCGCGCCGTAGTACGACGCGAATGCTTCGTTCGCCCAGCGGTCTGCGAGCAGGGACCCGTTGAACCAGGCGTGGGCGGCCTCATGCAGGACGACCTGATCGTCCGCGTAATATGCCACCTCGACGAGACCCTGCGCCGGATCGAACAGCCCGGCATAGCCACCCGTCGACCGACTCACCGCCTCCTGGACGACGAGCGTGTCGTCGCGCGGCCACGGCAACCCGATCGCCTCCCCTAACGCCGGGAGGGCTTTGGCGACCAGACCGCCCACGCGCGTCGACCAGGCAGGATCGTCCGTCCAGGCGCGGATGGTGAGGGGCACGGCCACGCCACCGACCGTCGTCGTCAGGGCACGTTCGTCGTACGCGCCTGGCCGATCGGCGACGAGGTAGGCGAAGAAGGTCAGTGGTGTCGAGAGCCTGCCCGTCCTATAGATGGTTCGGCCCGTGGCGTCCTTGGTGGGCGCCGGGATCTTGCCTGCCTCGACGGTCGTCTCGTAGCCCGCCGGGAAGATGACCGTGACCGTGCTCCCCGGCGTCGAGTCCGAGGCGTAGGCCCAGACAGGGAAGGACGCCAGTGAGTCACCGATCCGCAGGTTGCGCGTCGCCGTACCGCCGCCGTCAACGAGGTCGAACCGGAGTGACCAGGTCGCGGACTTGCCGCTGAACAGCCGGGAGCCAAGGTTCAGGCGCAGGATCGTGGCGTTGGCGGTCCGCTTGGAGATCGTCACGGTGGCGTTGCCGGTCCCGCCGGTCAGCTTGAAGCCGGTGGCACCGGGCAGGACGGCCAGGAATGTTTGATCGAAGTAGAAGCGCTTGGTCGCAGTGTCCTTCAGGTGATTGGTCAACTGCAGTGCGACCGTGACCCGTACCCGCTTCTGGGCAGGCTGGACGTCGTACCGGGCATCCGACGTGATCGTGAGGTCCGGCGCTGCCGCACGAGCCGACGAGACGGCTGCAGGCGCTCCGAGCAACCCGGTCGCGAAGGCGAGCGCCAGGACGAGCGGCCCGACCTGGCGGAACCGGCCGGTCATCCGACGGCGTCGCCCGGAGCGGCGGGAGGGAGGCGATCCGAGTACCGCGCCAGGAAGTCCGGGTTACGTGGCACGCGCTCAGCCGGCTGGGTCGGGATGATGCCGCCGATCCAGATCCAACCCTTCGATTCGTCCAGCAACCGGTCTGCGACGTCGAGGATCCTGGCGATCGCGAGCCCCAGCTCGTCCGCGTCCACGGAGGCGATCGGCAGTTCGGCGGCCAGCAGCGGCTGCTCGTCCTCCCCCACCGAGAACTTCACGAAAGGGAATTCGTCGTTCCAGCGCAGGAGCTTGCGGTATGACTTGCGGAACATATCGGCGATAGGCGGCGCGTAGTGCGCCCACACGATGACCGCCAGCGACGGATCGAGGATGACGGTCACGCGGAGATCGTGGCGGCGGCGTCCATCGAGCACGAGATCCCAGCTGGCGATCCCTTCGCGATCGGCTCGCTCGAGGGGCTCCAGGCCGATCTCGACGAACCAACCCTCGACGTCGGCCGGGCGGACGTCGCGTGCACCTGGGTCGGCGGATGACATGGCCGGGGGAGTCTAGCCGAGATCCGCTCGGTCAGCCCTTGGCGGCAGCCGCGCGCTTGGACCCTTTGGACTGGCCGGCCGCCCGCCGCTCCACCGAATCGCCGGAACGGATGACCCGCTTCACGAAGTCCGTCGAACGCACGTCCGCCCCGATCTTCACGTTCCGCCCGATCCGGGCGCCGCGCGGCACGATGGCCCGCTTGCCCACGACCGTGATGCCCGTGTTGAGCCGGTTTGGCTCGCCCTTGTTCGGCCGGTCGTCGTACGGCCCCTCGCCGACGATCGCCCCTGGTCCGATCACGACCTCCTTGTCGAGGATGGACCGGTCGACGACGGCCCCAGAGCGGATGACCGAGTCGAACATGACGATCGAGTCGCGTACGACCGCGCCCACGTCCACGCGCACGCCGGGCGACAGGACGGAGTTGACGACCGTCCCGTCGATCACGCAGCCGTGGCTGATGAGGCTCCGATGCACCTGGGCCGTGGGACCCACCTTGGCCGGCGCTCGTTCCTCGGAGCGGGTGTGGATGACCCACTCCTTGTCGTACAAGTCCAGTTCCGGGCTGTCCTCCAGGAGCGCCATATTGGCCTCCCAGTACGACTGGATCGTCCCGACGTCCTGCCAGTAGCCGTTGTAGCGGTAGCCGTAGACACGGGCACCGGCCTCCAGCATCGCCGGGATGACGTTCGCCCCGAAGTCGACCAGATCCTCCCCCAGCCAGCGCCGGAGGGACTTCTTCGAGAACACATAGACGCCCATCGAGGCGAGATCGCTCTTGGGCTGCTTGGGCTTCTCCTGCCATTCGATGACGCGGTCTGCCTCGTCCATCGCCAGGATGCCCATCCGCGACGCTTCGGCGAGGGGCACGCGGCGGACGGCGATCGTGACGTCGGCCCGATGGCGACGGTGCGCCGCCACGAACGGCTGGTAGTCCATCTTGTAGATGTGGTCGCCGGCGAGCACCACGACCGTGTCGGCGGCCGTGTCGTGTTCCAGGACGTTCATGTTGCGCAGGACCGCGTCCGCCGTCCCGCGATACCACTCGGCGACCCGGCCGCGGGCGATGTACGGCTGGAGGAGTTTGACGCCGCCGTGGTTGCGATCGAGGTCCCACGGCCGGCCCAGCCCGATGTGGTCGTTGAGCGAGCGCGGGTTGTACTGGGTCAGGACGACGACGTCGTCGATGTCCGAGTTGACGCAGTTGGACAGGGTGAAATCGATGATCCGGTATTTGCCACCGAACGGGACGGCCGGCTTCGCGCGCTCCTGCGAGAGGATGGACAGGCGCTCGCCCTCGCCGCCCGCCAGGATCATGGCCATCGTCCGCTTCACGCTGTCGCTTCTCCCCTTGTCCAGCCGTGCGGTCCCCGGCTCGATGCTAGCACGGGGGGTGTCCCCTAGAGGAACAAGCGTGGGTTAACGAAGCTGCCGTTGAGCATCACCGCCCAATGGAGGTGGGCACCGGTCGAGTGGCCGGTGTTGCCCTCGTAGCCGATGACCTGACCAGCCCGGACGTGGCTGCCCTCGGAGATGTTGCCCGGATAGGTGGGCTTCATGTGGGCGTACCAGGTCTGAAGCCCGGAACTGTGGGCGATGATGACGATCCAGGCGGGATCAGACCCGTCCGCGTAGTTCCAACCGATGTAGGCGACCACGCCGTCCCCAGAGGCCTTCACCTTCGTGCCGTACGGCGCGACGATGTCGATGCCGCTGTGGAAGTGGGCGCACCCGCCCTGCGGTGGCTCCCAGGCGAACCCGGTGCAGCCGAAGTTCTGGGTCACATCGCCGGCCATCGGCCACGCCAGGGTTCCGTTGTACTCGGACGGGATATTGCCCTGCTGGGCCTGCTTCCGGACGATCGCGGCGATCGTCGCTGTCAGCCGCTTCTGGGCTGCGGCAGCCGCGGCCAGGGCCCGGACCGCATCCTTCTGGTTGCGCTGGGCCGCGGCATAGGCCGCCTTCTGGCGGTTCAGTTCCCGGCGGACCTGCTTCTCCAGCTTCGCCAGCTGCACCTTCGCCGCCTTGAGTCCCTTGAGGCTCACGTCCAGGGCGGCCTTCTGGGCAACCGTCTCGACGCGCAGGTCCTCTGTCTGCGTACGCGTGTCCATGACCGCCTGATGGAGCGTCTGGAGGACCTCCTGGTCCTTCTCGATCTGCTGGGCGAGGGCCTTGTCCTGCTCGCCGATGTCCACGACGTAACTCATCTCGGCGAGCAGATCCGTGAATGTGCCACCTGACAGGAACGATTCCAGGAGCGACGTCCGATCCGTGTCGTAGGCCGTGCGCACGCGCTCCGCGAGCTGCTCGCGCCGTTCGCGCAACTGGATCCGCTTGCGGGCCTCGCTGGCAGTGATCGCCGCCAGGCGCACGTCCAGCGCCGAGAGTCGTGCGACGAGCCCCTGATAGGCCGTCCTGACCGCCGCGATCTTCGTCGTCATCCGGCCGATCCGCAGCTTGACCTTGGAGAGGTCCGCGTTGATCCCGTTGAGCTGGGTCTTGGTCTGGGAGATCTCCGCGGCCAGGCCGTTCCGGAGCGCCTGCAGTTCGGCGACCGCCGCCTTCTGGGCGGCTACCTCCTTCTTGAGCTCGGCCTGCTGTGCCCGTGCGTCGCTCAGCTCGTCGCCCTGCGTGACGGGTGTCACAGCCGGCAGGCCGAGCAGACCCAGCACCAGCGGGACCGCGAGCACGATGGACGCGAAACTACGCAGACGCCGAGAGCGACCCGGGCGGGCGAAGGCCCAGCCACCGGGATCCGGTGTGCCGTGATGGCGCGAGCGGCGAACGATCATGTCGGCGAGGTCATCCTGCGAGCAGGTCTCCGATCGGGACACGCAGTGGGGACCACGCGTGGGACGGTCAGCCCGCCGGTCCTCCGCCGCCCCAGGGGGCACACGAGGGACGAGACCGGCTTCCCGGGCACTATACCGGTATAGCGGGTCGAGTCTAGCCCTCCGCCACGTGAGCGGCCCTTGGCCCGATGGTCCCGACCCGGTCTGGGACCCTGTATCTGCGCCCTCGTCCCCGCTCAGCGGATGAGCGCCGCCCAGAGGGCACCGGCGATGAGGAACGGACCGAACGGCACATACGTCCGTCGCCCGATGCGATGGGCGACCAGCAGGATGCTGAGCGCGATCCCGGCGAGGATGAGCCCGACGAAGACGCCGCCAAGCGCTCTCTCGCCGCCCACCATCAGGCCGACCCCGACGAGCAGGAAGACATCGCCGATCCCGAACGCCCCCGCCCCGAAGGGGATGGACGGCAGATACAGGACTGCCGGGATGAGGACAGCCGCCGCGATGGCCAGGACGATGTCGGTCCCGACGAGTGGATTCTGGCCGCTGACGGCGTAGAGGAGCGCGATGGGGATCACCGGCAGCGTCAGGAGGTTCGGGAGCAGTCGCTGGTCCAGGTCCGTCCCGAGACCCACGACCATCGTGGCGAACCATCCTCCGAACAGGACGAGGGCCACCGGGTCGCCACCGAACCGGATCGGTAGCAACCCGAACGCCAGCGCACCGACCAAGGCCGTCAGCCAGGTGCGCCAGTCCACGCGCCTGCCCGCCGGGTGCTCCTCGTCGTGCTCCGGCCAGCGGGTCGCCAACCGGTCGGAGGCGAGGCCCAGGATGAACCCGCCGGCCCCCAGCGCCAGGCTGACCGGTTCGAGGGTCACGACCGGCGCCGCTCGCTCAGACCGTCATCGAGCGCCGGCGAGGGCCAGCTCGACGAGGGTAGCGTGGGACGCGCCGGTGGCGCCGCGGGCCGCGAACGACGTGGCCTTGCGGAAGTAGGCCGTTCCCGCGATGTCCAGGTGGACCCAGGGCTTGGTGGCGAACTCACGCAGGAACAGGCCGCTCTTCACGAGCGATCCCTCCGACGAACCGGCGTTCTGGAGATCCGCATACCAGCTGTCCATCTCGGGCACGTAGTCGTCCACGAGCGGCAGTTGCCAGTAGCGTTCGCCGGCTCGCCGGCCGGCGGCGGCGACCGTGTCATAGAAGTCCTGGGGCGTCCCGAACGCACCGGTGACCATGTGGCCGAGGGCCCGCGAGACGGCACCGGTGAGCGTAGCGACGTCGACGAGGTGGGTCGCCCCGAGGCTCTCGGCGTACGTCATCGCGTCGCCCAGGATGAGGCGGCCCTCTGCGTCCGTGTTGGTGATATCGACCGTCTTGCCGTTCATCGCGGTCACGATGTCGCCCGGTCGCGTGGAGTGCGGGCCGGGCATGTTCTCCACGGCCGGCGCAACGGCCAGCAGGGGCGTCCCCGGCGCGAGCCGAGCCACGGTCGCGATGGCCGCGATGACCGTGCAGGCCCCGGTCTTGTCCATCTTCATCTCTTCCATCCGGTCGGATGGCTTGATGCTGATCCCGCCGGAGTCGAAGCAGACACCCTTGCCGATAAGCGCAAGGTGACGATCGAGCGAATCCCGTTCGCCCTCTCCGCCGGAGCGCATGACGATCATCCGCGGCGGGTTGTCGCTGCCGCGACCGACGGCCATGAACATTCCCATGCCAAGCTCGGTCGCCCGTTCCGGCTCGATGACGTCGATCCACAGCCCGTGCCGCTCGGCGATCGCCCGGGCCTCTTCCGCAAGGACTACCGGGCTCACGTCGTTGGCCGCCCGATTGGCCAGGCCGCGTGCCAGGTTGGCACCCTCGCCGATGATCCGGCCGCGCTCAGCGCTCGCGAGGATCGTCGCCGTATCGCAGCCAGGGGCGATGAGGATCAGCTCCTCCACGATCGGCGGCGACGAGATATCGCCCCAGTCGCCTCGACTGGCTGCCTCGCCATGCGCGAGGCCGGGATCCGTGGGGACGCGGTAGATGGACTTGGGGTCGTATGAGCCTTCGACCACGCCACGCGTGACGAGCTGGGCCACGAGGTCCGCGCCACCGTCCAGTCCGGCCGCATCTGCGAGCGGGGTCAACCAGATCGCCAGGGAGCGGACGACCCGGCCACCGAGGCGCCGCTCGGCAGAGGCCGCGATGTGCACGACTGCTTCCCGATCAAGCAGGGCGGGATCGCCGATGCCGACTGTCAGCAGACGACCGGCCGGGAGCTCACCGGAGTTGGCCAGGGAGGTCTCGTTGCGCTTGCCGGTCAATTCTCGGAAGGCGGCCAGGGCTCGGAGCTCGCCGGCGGCACGTCGGTCGAGTTCGTCGAGCGGCCCTTCGAACGCGAGCGGTTTCCCCACCGGGACGACGAGGACATCCGCGGCCACGTCCCACGGCTGATCGGTGACCACTCGTACTTCCACGGTGATTGGGACCCTCCGGGCATGCGGCCGGCCTCGCGACGCGGGGTCGCCGGCGGCGATGGGACAGTGGCGACCAGTGTACCTGTCCGGGTCCCTCGCCTACGGCGCGTCGGATGGGCCGCTGGTCGGGTCGGGCGGGGGCGCCAGCGCGTCGGTGAGCGTCGCCTTGGCCTCTTCGACGGCGATGACGGCACCGTTCATCCCACCCCGGCCGATCTCCGCGATGATGACGATGAGGGCGCGCGAATCCGGTGGCAGACGTTTGCGCGCGGCCTTCTCGGCGGCGATGGCGTCCCGGACGGCGTCGGTCACCCGCCCGCCCACTTTGTTCAGCGCGACGTAGAGCGCTCGCAGGGCCTTGTCGTAGGTGGAGCTTCGTTCCAGCCATTGGTCCAGCACGGACACGTCGACCGTGTTCGCGAGCTGCGTCCGGAGGGCACCAGCGATCGCGATCTGGCCACCCGCCTGGGTCAGGTATGCCACGGCGTCCTTGTAGCGTGCTGCCCGGCCGCGTTCCGCCGCCAGCCCCACGAGTCGGTCGTGCTCCCCAAGAGCGGTCGAGACTCCGGTGGCGCTGATGGCACCCAAGGTGAGTCTCGTCCACGACGTATCGAGATCTCGCACGGCCGCCAGTCCGCTCTCGAGCCGAGCGTAGCGAGCCTGGACGGCCGGGGAGACATGCAGGTCAGCGGCCGGGCCGCCGACATACGGTGCCGCATCCAGATCTGCCTGGACGAGGGCGGCCTGCGCGCCGATCTGCCCGACGAGTCCGTCGCCCTCCGCGATGGCGGCAGCCACGGTCGCCGGCAGTCCGCCATTGAGCGCCGAGAGAGCGCCACGGCCCTGCGTCCCGAGCGAGTCGACATGCCCGGCCAGGATCGTCAGGTCCGCCTCCGCGATGTCCAGCCGTCGGGTCACGGCGTCGTCGACGACGCCGGTCAGCTCAGGTCGAGCCGCCGGCAGGACAGCGCTCGTGGTGGCCGTCACGAGGCCCGCTGCCCCGAAGGCGATGGCGACGACCAAGAGCAGCCACGTGACCGCCGCCAAGATGCGACGCGCCGAGCCGGCGGTCGCTGGGGTCGAGCCGGGGAGCTCGGCAGGGGGTTCGGTCACAGGCTCCGCACCGTCTGGTCTCGTCCCTTCGCCATCAGGTAGCCAAGGGCACCCTCCATCGGTCGTGGCTGGAACCCGAATCGCCCCGGGATGACGTCCAGCGGTCCGATGTTGTCCAGCTTCAACTGGCGCAGCTGATCGGTGGCCACCGGAAACGGCAGGCGCACAGCCTCTGCGGTCCCGGCCACGAGCCGGATGAGGGCCACCGGCATCGGCACGATGGCGCGCTTGCGGCCCATCGCGGTAAGGACCTCCCGGGTGATCTCACGGTAGGTCCAATAGCGCGGCCCGCCCAGGTCGAGCGTCGCCCCGACCGTACTGTCGTCGGCGAATGACCGGACGACGACCTCCGCCACGTCGCCGACGCTGATCGGCTGGAACCGGCTCCGGCCGTCGCCGGGGACCGGCACGATCCCGGGCGACATCCGGACGAGGTCCGCGATGATGTTGAAGAACCCGTCGCCCGGCCCGAACTGCAGGGACGGCTTGAGGATCGTCCAGTCGAGGCCGGATGCCGCGACGAGCGCTTCGGCCTTCGCCTTCGAACTGGCGTAGTGAAGCGCCGGATCGTCCGTGACGCCCATCGCCCCCATGTGCACGAGTCGGCCGATCCCGGCTTCGCGCATCGCGGCGACGACCGCACGCGTCCCTTCTGTGTTCACGAGTCGGAGTTCCTCGCCGTTCCCGCGGTCACGCGGGATGGCCACGAGGTGCAGGACGCCGTCGACGCCAGCCAGCGCGCCTACCAGGGTCGCGGGCTGCGTCACGTCGCCGGTCCGGAGCTCCACCCGGTCGCGATCCGCGGCGAGCAGGCGATCCAGAACGACCTGACCGGCGGCCGGCGTCCGGACGAGCGCCACGATCCTGTGGCCGGCGGCGAGCAGGGCGGGCACGGTGTAGCTGCCGACGAAGCCGCTGGCGCCGGTGACGAGGATGGTCGACATGGTGTGTGGATCCCTTAGGAGCCCGGGGAGTCATCCGGGATGGATGACGTCGCCTCCGGTTCGAATGAGCCGCCGCTGCGGATGCACCCGCACACGCGACCTTGCGGGAATCGTAGCATCGCGATATGCAGACCCCCGTTCGCGACCAGATCGCCGCCATGCCCAAGGCGGAAGTCCACCTCCATCTCGACGGCTCGTTGCGCATCGACACGGCCCTGGACCTGGCCGCGTCGCGCGGGATCGAGGCACCCCGCGACCATGCCGGCATGTCGGCGGCCCTGATCGCACCGATGCCGTGCACCAGCCAGGCCGAGCTCCTGCGCGCGTTCGACCTGCCGATCGTACTGATGCAGGACGCTGACGCCCTGCAGCGCATCACCGCGGAGCTGGTCGAGACCAAGGCGGCCGAGGGCGTCCGCTATGTGGAGATCCGTTGGGGTCCGCTGCTGCACGTGGCGGGCGGGCTGTCGTTGGCGGACGGCATCGCCGCGGTCTGCGCCGGCGCAGCGGCAGGCGAGGCGGCCACCGGCACCGTCGTGCGGCTCATCTGCACCGCGCTCCGCTCTCACGACCCGGTCGCCAACGAGACGCTCGCGACTACCGCCACAAGATTCCGCGACAAGGGGCTCGTGGGCTGGGACCTCGCAGGCCCGGAGGAGGCCTATCCCGACCCGCAGCTCCACGAACGGGCATTCGAGATCGCCCGCGACGGCGGGCTGCGCATCACCCTCCATGCCGGCGAGTGGGGTGGCGCCGCGCAGGTCCGCCGAGCCCTCGCCATGCGACCCGAGCGGATCGCCCACGGTCCGGGCACCATCGACGACCCGGACCTGTGCGCCGAGCTGATCGCCCGCGACGTGACCCTGGACCTCTGCCCATCCTCCAACTGGCAGGCCGGGGTCGTCTCGTCCGTCGCGGCCCATCCTCTGGCCCGGCTCCACCGGATGGGCGTGCCGGTGACCCTGTCCACGGACGACACGACCGTGTCGGACATCACGCTCACCCAGGAGTATGAGAACGCCATCGAACAGATCGGCCTGACGATGGACGAGTTGTGGACGATCGACCAGCACGCGCTCGACGTGGCCTTCGCGGACGTGACCGATCTCGAACCCGTGCGCGCTGCCTTCGCCCGGTGGGGTACGCTCGCGACGTGAACTGTCCCGGCTGCGGCACGCTCAACGATGCGGGGCGCAAGTTCTGTCCCGAGTGCGGCACCCGCCTGGTCGCGAACTGCCCGTCGTGCGGGTCGGCGAACGCCCCCACGGCACGCTTCTGCGGCGACTGCGGGACGCGTCTGGACGCATCCGCTTCGGCGACGACCATGCCTGACCCGGACGCCGGGACGCGACCCGCCGCCGCCCCCCGAGCCGGTCAGCCAGCACC
This sequence comes from Candidatus Limnocylindrales bacterium, assembly GCA_046593725.1. Classification (GTDB taxonomy): domain Bacteria; phylum Chloroflexota; class Limnocylindria; order Limnocylindrales; family CSP1-4; genus SPCO01. Next base: position 5,929 of record JBKJQY010000129.1, on the reverse strand, counting down.
GGTGGCGGAACGACGCCTGGTGACCATCCTGTTTGCCGATCTCGTGGGGTTCACGACCCTGTCCGAGGGTCGTGACTCGGAGGCGGTGCGCGAACTGCTCACCCGCTACTTCGAGGTCGCTCGCGAAATCATCGAACGCTACGGCGGCACCGTCGAGAAGTTCATCGGCGATGCCGTGATGGCGGTCTGGGGTGCCCCCGTCGCCCACGAGGATGATGCCGAACGCGGCGTGCGGGCCGGGCTGGACTTGGTCGCCGCGGTACGCACCATCGACCCAGGACTGCAGGCCCGAGCAGGCGTCCTGACTGGCGAGGCCGCGGTGACGCTGGGGGCGCGCGACCAGGGCATGGTCGCCGGCGACCTCGTCAACACCGCCTCACGCCTGCAGTCGGCAGCGGTGCCCGGCACGGTCCTCGTCGGCGAGGCGACCCAGCGGGCCGCCTCGGGCTCGATCGCCTTCGAGTCCGGCGGCGACCAGCAGCTCAAGGGCAAGGACGCCCCGGTCGCCACGTGGGTGGCCATGCGCGTCGTCGGCAAGCGCAAGGGGATGGGCCGGAGTGACCGGCTGGAGGCGCCGTTCGTCGGCCGGGACGCCGAGCTGCAACTGCTCAAGGACCTGTTCCATGCGACCGCTCGGGAGAACCGGGCGCGCCTCGTCTCCATCACTGGCCAGGGCGGGATCGGCAAGACCCGTCTGGCCTGGGAGTTCCTGAAGTACGCGGATGGCGTCGTCGAAGGCGTGTGGTGGCACGACGGCCGCTCCCCGGCCTACGGCGAGGGCGTGACATTCTGGGCCCTCGGCGAGATGATCCGGTCCAGGGCCGGCCTGCTTGAGGTGGATGATCCGACCACGACCCGGGCCAAGGTCGCCGAGATGCTGGCGACCCACGTCGCCGACGAGGCGGAACGGCGCTGGATCGAACCGGCCCTGCTGGCTCTGCTCGGTGTCGGCGACCCACCGGCAGGCGGGCGGGAGGAGTTGTTCCGCGCCTGGCGGACCTTCTTCGAGCGACTCGCCACGACCGGCACGGTCGCCCTCCTGTTCGAGGATCTGCAGTGGGCGGACGCCGGTTTGCTGGACTTCATCGACAACATGCTCGAATGGAGCCGAGGCGTCCCCATCCTCATTGTGACCCTGGCCCGGCCCGAACTCCTCGAGCGGCGTCCCGAGTGGGGTGCCGGGCGGCGCAACTTCCTGGCCCTCGGCCTGGAGCCGCTGCCCGAGACGGCGATGCGCGAACTGCTGGCCGGTCTGGCGCCGGGTCTGCCGGCGGCTGCGGTCCGCTCCATCGTGGCCCGGGCCGACGGCATCCCGCTGTATGCGGTCGAGACGATCCGGATGCTGGTCTCGGACGGCCGCCTCGCCGAAGTGGACGGTCGCTACGTCCCGGTCGGCGAGCTCGGTGAGCTAGCCGTCCCGGAGACATTGCAGGCGCTCATCGCGGCCCGCCTGGACGGGCTCGCCCCGGCCGATCGGGCGCTTCTCCAGGACGCGGCCGTCCTGGGCCAGAGCTTCACGCTGGCCGGTCTGGCGGCGGTCTCCGGTGAGGATCCGGAGACGCTCGAAGGCCGACTGCGGGTCCTCGCCCGCTCGGAGCTCATCGATCAGGAGGTGGACCCCCGTTCGCCTGAGCGAGGGATGTACGCCTTCGTCCAGGCGCTCATCCGGGAGGTCGCCTACGGCACGCTGGCCAGACGCGACCGCCGGTCACGCCACCTGGCCGCGGCCAGGTTCTTCGAGGGTCTCGGCGATGAGGAGCTGGCCGGCGCTCTCGCATCGCATTACCTGGCGGCCTGGCAGGCCGCACCGGACGGACCCGAGGGTGAAGCCATCGCCATCCAGGCACGACTGGCCCTGGTGGGGGCCGCCGATCGAGCGACGAACCTAGGTTCGCCAGAGAGCGTCATCGGCTTCCTCGACCAGGCGCTCACGCTCACAGCGGATCCGGCCGAACGAGTGCCGATCCTGGAGCGAGCCGGGCGTGCGGCGAGCGGCGCCCTGCGACCTGATCGTGCCGAGGCCTACCTGCGCGAGGCCATCGAGCTTCGCCGCGCCAGCGGCGACCGGCCCGGCACCTATCGAGCCATCGCATCCCTGGCGGCCGCCTTCATCGTCGGTCGACGACTCGATGCCGCCGGGACGCTGCTGGAACCGGCCGTCGCCGAGGCGGAAGGAGCCGCCGACGTCGCCGACCTGGCCGCGCTCCGCATGGGTCTCGGTCGGGTCCGGTTCAGCCAGGACCGGATCGACGAGGGCCTGGCGCTGCTCGATCAGGCGCTGCCCATCGCAGAACGCGACGAGCTGATGGAACTCCTGTTCGATGGGCTGGTCACGAAGGGGGCCCTGCTGTCGAAGGCGAAGCGACCGGTCGAGGGTCTCGCCCTGGTCGAAGCCGCGCGACGACTCGCGATGGAACTCGGCTCGCCGGCCCTTGAGGCGCGCGCCCTGGTTCCGCTCAGCCTGAACATGGCGATCCGGGACCCGCGCGCGGCCCTGGACCTTGAACGGGACGCTATCGCCCTCGCCCGTCGGATCGGCCGGCGTGACATGGAATTGCTGCTGATCGGGAATGCCAGCGAGGATGCCATCCGAACCGGAGACTGGGACTTTCCCGCGGCCCAGTTCGCATCGATCGACGAACTCGACATCGAACCCACGATCCGGCTCCCGATGGAGAACTCCTTGATCGTCATCCAGATGCTACGCGGGGAGGTGGACGCGGCCTCGGCCGAGGCCCGTTTCGCGGGGATCGCGGACCTGACCGACGACCCGGATCTCGCCAGTGCTGGTCACGATGCCCGCGGCTGGGCCGCGTTCGCCGAGGGGCGCTTCGATGACGCGCTCGTCGCCTGGCTCAAGATGGCCGAACTCAGCACGCTGAACGCGCCCTACGTGCTGCCCCGTGCCGCGCACGCCGCCCTCTTCGCCGGGGATGCATCGTCGGCCAGGGCGGCGCTCGAACGACTCGACGGGACCGGCGCCCACGGTCGGGCCCTGGACATGGACCGCGCGGCCATCCGCGCCGGGCTAGCGGCGATCGACGGTCGGACGGCGGAGGCGATCAGCGGCTACCGGAGCGCGCTAGCGGGCTGGCGGGACCTGGGGCTGCCCTGGGATGAGAGTCTCACGGCCCTGGAGTTCGTGCGGCTGGTGGGACCGGAGGACCCGGAGGCGAACGCCGCGGGGACGGCCGCCCGCACGATCCTGGAGCGACTCTCGGCCACGGTCATCCTCGCGATGCTAGATCGCGCGATGGGCCGGTCCGGCGCATCCGACCCTTCGTCCGCAGCAACGAAGGCGGCCGTGATGTCGGCAGCAGAGTCCGTCAGCGTCGACCGGTAGCCCTCGTCGTCAGCCCTTGGCCAGCCGATCCAGGGCCGCGGCAAGGTCCGCCGCGTCGGCCGCCACTGCCGTGGGACGCCCATCCGGTGGCAAGGCGTCCAACTGCTCGCGGGTCGTCACCCCGGTCAGCATGAGGACACTGCGTGCGCCGACCGCCAGCGCGGCCGCCAGGTCCGTGCCGATGCCGTCACCGATCATCACGGCATCCCGGGCGTCACGACCGACGGCCTCAGCGGCGATCTCCAGCAGGAGCGGCGCCGGCTTGCCGATGGACAGCGGCGTGACCCCGGTGGTGGCCTCCAGCGCGGCGACGATCGCGCCTGCGCCCGGCCGCAGTCCCCGTTCCGTCGGATAGATCGGGTCGCGATTCGTGGCGATGAACCGCGCGCCCGCCCGGATGCAGTCGGCGGCGGCCGTCAGGCGCAGGTACGTGAGGTTCGGGTCCAGGCCGACCACGACCGCATCGGGGGAACCGGCAGCGGTCATCCCATCGATGGGTTCCTGGGTCATCCGGGTCGCGGCCGCGGCGGCCGTCACCACGTCCAGGCCCACGTCGCGCAGCTCCCGCTCCAGACCGCCTGCGCCCACCGCGAGGACGCGTCGGATCCCGGGCTCGTGGTCATGGAGGTGAAGGGCCGTAGCACGCGACGAGGAGATGACCCGGTCCGGGGAGATCGGTGCGCCCATGGCGGCAAGGCGCGTCACGTAGTCGGCTCGGTAATGCATCGAGTTATTCGTGACATAGACGACATCGTCGCCCGAGGCCGCGCGGGCGGCCAGCAGCGCGGCGACGCCCGGCACCGGATCCACGCCGCGATAGACGACCCCGTCGAGGTCGACGAGCAGGAGGAGGGACATGCCTCGATCGTAGCGGCGGACCGGCTGACGCGTACGATGGCGCCATGACCACGCTGCCCAAGGATCCGCTGTACGCCACAGATCGACTGCTCGTCGACGGCAACAACCTGCTCCACGCCCTGACGCGCGGCAGCGGCGCCGGGGCCGCACCGCCGGCGACGGTCATCGGGCGCCTGCGCGGCGTCGCGCCGGCGTCGGTCGCCATCGACCTCGTCTTCGACGGTCCGGCGGACCGTGGCCTTCGGGGTGAACGGATCGCCCCTGGCCTGACCGTCCGCTACAGCGGACCGCGGACGGGCGACGACGTGATCCTTGCGCTCGTCGACGACATCGCTCGAGCCGGTGGCGCGAGCGCCTCGGCTGCTGTCCTGGTCGTCACCGACGATCGCGACCTGCGCCACAGCCTGAAGATGCGTGGCGCCCGCACGGCCGGTTGCTCGTGGCTGATGGGTCGGCTGGATCGTCCCTCGCGCAAGGGTTCGGCGTCGGTCGGGAACGCTCGATCGCCACACCAGCGGCTGGCCGCCTCAGCTCAGTCGAAGGACGGCGACGAGATGGACCACCAGGGCTGGCAGACGGGGCGCGGCGCCACCACGAAACGGGGCAATCCCCGTCGAGCCCCGAAGGGCTCGGGCGGCGGGTCAGGTGGCGGCGCGGACGGCTTCAGGGGCTGAGCGCCGACCTCCTGTCGCTGCTCACTGCCGCTCCTTCGTGTGCGATGACCCGCTTCTTCCACGGATGATCGGCCGGAGGTCACCTCGTCGGCCACGTCAGCACGGTTACCTACCGCGCACCAGTGAGCGTGGCCGGGGTACGAATTCCGACGGTTTCGTCGGAACTCGATGGCTCGCTGAGCGTGGTCACGCCCGAGATGTCAGCCCCACTGGCACGGCATGGTGGTTCACCGCTCTGTCCCCAGGGCCGACCTCCCCGACAGCCTGCTAGCATGTCGTCCGTGACGATCCTCGACCAGCTCAACGAGTTCTGGAACGCGGCACTCCAGACCGCCACCATGTTCGTCATCCCGGACTGGGGCGCGCTCATCGGGCTGCTCCCGATCTTCATCTTCGTCGGCGTGATCGGGCCATTCCTGACCTTCACCTTCCTGGGAGCGCTCCTGTACCAGGTCCGCAAGCCCCGCGTGAAGCTCGCCTTCGAGGAGGGACCTCGCGTCGCCGAACTGGACGCCGAGCGTACCCCGATCTTCCCGCCCGGCCTGCCGTTCTGCCGCCGCGACTCCGTGGTCTATCCGTCCGGGATCCTTCGCTGCGAGACCTGCCGCGACTCCCTCGCCGTCGTCTGCCCGATGTGCGGCCTTGGCCGGGCGGCAGCGCTGGACACCTGCGGCAATTGCGGCCTGGTCCTCAAGGTCAAGACCCGCGCCATCGCGGTCCGCGCGACCGCGGGCCCCAAGCCGGGTGGCGCCGCGGCCGCCTGAGGCGGACGGCGAAACCCATGCCCCGACCCAAGCGTCTCCGAGGCAGACATGGCTGAACTCTCGTCCAATCTCTTCTCACTCGGCGTCCTGCTCGTAGCCTTCGGCTTCGCGGCGCACGTCGGCCACGCGGTGATGCTCGCCAACGGCCGGCGCTCCCTCAGCCTGGCCCCGATGACCCAGCGACCGGCCTATGCCGGTGTGGTGAGCGGCTCGTTCGTGACCAGCCAGACGTCTGCGGCCGCCAGCGGCCCGGGGCTGTCGGCCTCCGCGAGCCCGCTGTCGCGGGCGGC
>JBKJQY010000108.1:0-23632 GCA_046593725.1 Candidatus Limnocylindrales bacterium | reverse complement strand
TCCGCTCACCGGCACCACGGACTGGACCCAGCGGCCCGTCCGGTTCGAGTGCAGCATGGCGAAGATCCGGCTCCCGGAATTCACGCCGGCCAGGGTCACCTTGACGTTCGATCTGCCGGAACCCACGGTAGAGCGACCGGATCGGCGGAACGTCACTTTGCCGTCGACGTAGAGCGCGGTCTGCGTGGCATCCCCGTAGGCATACACGCCGATCCCGCCGGTGCCGAATGCGTCGCCCCTCACGCCGATCCCACCGGATCCGAGGACGCCGAGAGACCCCGTCCCGTACACGCCGGTATCCGGGCTGTCGCCCCACACGCCGGTCCCGAGGGCATTGACCGGATCTGCAGGCGCTGAACCGAAGACGCCCGTGAAGGCCGTGTCGCCCGGCGCGAACAGCAACGGTGCGGACATGCTCCAGGCGAATACTCCTGCCTCGCCGGTGCTCGTTCCCACGACACCGTGGCCGAGTCCGATCGCATTGCCTGCGAAGGAGGTGCTGTCGGCTGTCGCGTTCGTGACCGACGTCGTCGCTGTCGTGGGATTGTCGATGCCCTTTACGACATCGTTGGGATCGATCGCGGCTGCGCTGAGGGGGAGAGCAGCGGAAGCGGCAAGGGCGCCGGCGGCGCCGGCGGCGGCGGCCAGGAGCGCTCGGCGGCTTCGGGGGGCGGCGGCTTCGTCAGCCATGGCAGCTGGTCCTCCGGTGGTCGTGGACTTGCCGCAGGTCGACATGCCCCACGCTTCTCGCAGCATACATGCCGATATCTCGCTCGCGTCGTGACGGCGGCGCTGGATCGACCGTGACTGGTACCGATGGCCTATCGCCCCGGCGCGCCCGCACAGATACCGTTGCGCGACAGCCCCGGCTTCAGGCCGGGCGCGTCCACCTGTTCACGGAGTGGCCCCGCCCCCGATGGTCCTCGCTGACGATCAAGCACAGTCCGCGCCGCCAGGCCCGCCGGTCCGGTTCGACCGTAGTGCGGCCCTGCTCCGGATCGCGGCGATCGTCAGCGGCCAGCACGACCTGGAGCGCCTGTTCGAGGACGTCATCGACGAATCGTTCTCGTTGTTCAGGGTGGACCAGGCCGGCCTCTGGTCGTATCGCGACCAGCCGCAGCCGCTTTCCCTCGCGGCGCAGCGCGGCCTGTCCCAGGAGATCCTGGATCTCGTCGCCAGCCTGACCCGCGATGCCACCACGGCCGGGATGACAGCGATCCGCGAACAACGCGTGCAGGTCATGGATGGCGACCTGTCGTCCACGCTGCCGGCGCTTCGGGACATCTACCAGCGAGCCGGCATCAGGACGATCTGTATGGTGCCCGTTGTATTCGGCGGCGAGCCTCTTGGCCTGTTGGTGCTCTACCACCACCAGCCGTACGCCTGGACGCAGGGCGAGATGGACCTTGCCCGTGCCTTCGCCGATCACCTGGCCACCGCCATCGGCAACGCCCGACTGGCCGAGTCCACACGGACGCTCGTGGAGCGACTGCGCTCCATCTCGGACCTGGCGATCCGCCTCAACCGTATCCACGACGTCGTGGGCATCGGTCAGGTCATCGTCTCCGAGGCGCGCGGACTCATCGACCACGACACCGTCCGGGTCTACCGGGTCGACCACGAGGCTGGGGCCTGTGAGCCGATCGCATTCCAGGGCACGTTCGCCGGCCTGGAGCATCCCGATGCAACGGACCTGCGGGTGACCATCGGCCAGGGCTTGACCGGCTGGGTGGCGGAGCATGGCCAGATCGTTCGGCTGGCGGACGCTGCCAACGATCCGCGCAGCCTCATCGTGGGTCCGACGGAGGGCCCCGAATCCATGCTCCTGGTGCCGATGACCTACGAAGACGTCGTGCAGGGCGTGCTTGTCGTCTCGAAGGCCGGCGCTGACCGGTTCGATGCCGACGACGAGACGACCCTGGCCATCTTCGCGGGGTACGCGGCACAGGCCATCGTCAATGCCACGAACCTGGGTCGCCTGCAGCGCCAGCAGTCCGAGCTGGAACACCAACTGACGAGCCAGCGGCGGCTGCTCGAGGTCAATGAACGCCTGCTGTCCACCCTTGACCCGAGTGGCGTGCTTGACCTCATCGCGGATTCGCTGAAGTCCATCGTCCCGTATGACTCGCTCACGATCTACCGGGTCGACAAGGTGAAGGCGGTCCGCCGTGCGGTCATCGCGCGCGACCGTTTCGCCGACCTCATCCTGGCCCACGAGAGCCCGCTCGGGATCGGCATCACCGGTTGGTCCGTCGAGCACAACGAGGCGGTCCTTTCGAATCAGGCCCACCTCGATCCCCGCTCCGTCCAGGTTCCGGGCACCCCGTTCGAGCCGGAATCGATGATCGTCGTCCCGCTGCTGGTCGACGGCGAGGCGGTCGGGACGCTCAACATCGGGCGGATGGGCGAGGCCGAGGCGTACTTCACGCCCAACGAATTCGAGCTGACCAAGCTGTTCGCGGGCCAGGCCTCGATCGCGCTGCAGAACGCCGAGGCGCACGGCGCCGTCCAGCTGCGAGCGGACCAGGACGCCCTGACCGGCCTCCGGAACCACGGCGCGTTCCAGCGCGAGCTGGGCGAGACCCTCGGCGACGGGACATCCGATGCGCCACCCGGTGCTCTGTTCTCGGTCCTGATGATGGACCTGGACGCCTTCAAGGCCTTCAACGACTCGCGCGGCCATCCGGCCGGTGACGCCCTCCTGGTCAAGATCGCCCGCGCCATGTCGTCCGCCATCCGCGGTGGCGACCGGCTTTACCGATACGGCGGCGACGAGTTCGCGGCGATCCTGCCCGGGGCCGATCGGCTGGCGGCCCACGAGGTCGCAGACCGGATCCGTCGCGCGGTCGCCGCGGTCTCGCACGACGTGTCCAGCCTCCACGTGACGATCAGCGCCGGCGTCGCCTGCCATCCGGATGACGGCCGCACGAAGGATGCCCTGGTGGGCGTCGCGGATCGGGCGATGTACCTCGCGAAGACGGCCGCTCGCGCCGCGGAAGCCGCTCCCACGGACGATCCCTACCTGCGTGCGCTGGATGAGACGACGTTGGCCCTGCTGGACCGGCGCGACTCGGCCGTCCTGCTCGAGACGATCCTGACCCGCGCGTGCGCCCTGCTGGGCACGCCGCATGGGTACATCCACATCGCCGAACCGGGCGGCACCGGACTCCTCGTCCGCCATGGATCCGGCGCGTTCAGCGGCTACGTCGGGGACCACCTGGAGCTCGACGAGGGTGTCGGCGGACAGGTCCTCCAGTCCGGACTGCCGGTCGCCATCGACGACTACGACGCGTTCGAGACCCGCGCCCGCGGTGTCCCGATGGGCGTCCTGGGTGCGGTCGTCGGGGTACCGCTCAACGCCGGCGACGAGGTCGTCGGGGTCATCGGGTTGGCCTCGGGGACGAGCGGCCGGCCATTTCGCGCCCGCGAGATCGACGCGCTGTCGCGCTTCGCCCAGCTGGCCTCGATCGTCCTTGACAACGCTCGCCTCGTGGACGACGCCCAGCGCGGCGCCCTGTACGACCCGGCGACCGGCCTGCCGAATCGAGAGCTGCTGACCGACCGGATCGCCCATGCCCTGTCGTGGGCCTCCGACGAGGAGGCCGATCCGATCGCGGTCATCATGCTGGACCTGGACCGGTTCAAGGTCATCAATGAGAGCGTCGGGCACGCCGTGGGCGACCGGCTGCTCATGGCCGTGGGCCAGCGGCTCGCGGCCTGCCTCCGACCGGGCGACACGGTGGCGCGCTTCGGCGGCGACGAGTTCGGGATCATCCTGGATCACGTCGACGACGTCGACGAGGCGCGCCGGATCGCGGACCGGATCGAGCACGAGCTGCGCGCGCCGTTCCCCCTGAACGGTCGCGAATGGTTCATCAGCGCGTCCATCGGGATCGCCATCGGGCGCCCGGGCCGGACGACCCCCGGTGAACTCCTTCGTGAGGCGGAGATCGCGATGGTCCGAGCGAAGGCCGATCCTCTCAGGCGACAGGCCCTGTTCGAGCCGTCCATGAGCGAGCAGACGATCGAGCGGATCGACCTCGAGAACGACCTGCGCCGCGCCATCGAGCACGACGAGTTCCGGCTGCACTACCAGCCGCTCGTGGATCTAGCGACTGGTGCGATCGTGGGCTTCGAAGCGCTCGTCCGCTGGCAACACCCCACCCGTGGCTTCGTCCCTCCCCTGGCATTCATCCCGCTCGCCGAGGAGACCGGCCTGATCGGCTCGATCGGGCGTTGGGTCCTGGAAACCGCCTGTCGGCAGGCCTTCGCGTGGCGAGCGGCCGGGGCCGGCGGCACGCCGCTGGTGATGTCGGTGAACCTGTCCGCCCGCCAGTTCGCCCAGGCGGACCTGGTGGACAGCATCGCCGAGATCCTCGCGGCCTCACACCTCGACCCAGGGTCGCTGGAACTTGAGATCACCGAGAGCGTCGTGATGGACCAGTCCGAGACCGGTATCCGAGCCCTGCGCCGGCTACGCGACCTTGGGGTCCGGCTCGTCCTCGACGACTTCGGGACCGGCTTTTCCTCGCTCGCCTACCTGAAGCACCTGCCGCTGGACACGATCAAGATCGACCGTTCATTCGTGGCCGGCCTCGCCGATGGTGCGGACCGGTCCATCGTGGAGGCCGTCATCGCGCTGGCGCACGGCCTGCACATCGGCGTGGTTGCCGAAGGCATCGAGACCGAGGACCAGCGTCGGACGCTGCAGGACCTGGGCTGCGACCTGGGCCAGGGCTACCTGTTCTCGCGGCCGGTCACGGCCGTGGAGGCAGCCAGGTTGCTGTCGCCGACGACAGGCGCTTCCGCCGTCCGCCGAGCCGCCGTCAGGCGGACCGTGACGTCTCGTCGGCCGCGAACCCGGATCGAGCGACCGGCGACGTCGGCGCAGGCACCACGCGCCCGCAAGGGCGGACCGGCCGGCTAGTCCGGCCGGTCGGTTCCGAACGGCTAGTTCCGCCCGCCCATCAGGCGCAGGAAGAACAGGAACAGGTTCAGGAAGTTCAGGTACAGGGTGAGCGCGCCCATGACGGCGGCCTTCTCCATGGACCCGAGGCGTGCCGCGAGATCGCCTGACTGGATGCGCTGGACGTCGTACGCGGTCAGGGCCGTGAAGATCCCGATCCCGGCGATCGAGATGATCCAGCTGATCGCGTCGCTCCTCAGGAAGATGTTGACGACCATGACCGCGATCAGTCCGAGCAAGCCCATGAACAGGTAGCCGCCCATGCTTGCGAGCGAGCGCTTGGTCACCGCGCCGTAGATCGCCGCCCCACCGAACATCGCGGCTGAACTCAGGAATGCCTGGAAGACCGTCGCCTGCGAGTAGCCGGACACGATCAGTCCGACGAACAGGCCGACCGAGGCGGCGTAGACGAAGAAGAGGCCCAGGGCGACCGTGGCACTGATCTTGTTGATCGCGCCGGAGATGCCGATCACGAGGGCGAACTGAGCGATGATGATGAACAGCAGGTAGTCCTGCGCGAACGCCAGAGCCCTATCGTTGGTGGAGACGGCGTACGAGACGACGGCTGTCAGCAGGAGGCCGGCGAACATCCAGGCGAAGGCCTGGGTCAGGAACGCACTCGAGAGGCGCGCATCCGGCTTGACGCCGACGGCGCTGGGGGACGCGTAGGGCGTCCGGGTCGGGTCGTTGATCATGGCGTCGATGACTCCTTGTCGGTCGATCCGCCAGGGCGCTTGCGCGTCCGGGCGGGAGTGGCAACTCGGGTCTCGGCTTGTTCGGCCGCCCGGGCGAGGACCCACAACAGGTCCGCTGTCCGGTTCAGATACGGTAGCAGATACCGTCCAGGAACCAGTCCGACGGCCTCGAGCGAGACCGCCCGCCGCTCGGCACGACGAAGGATCGTCCGGGCGACTTCGAGGGCTGCACTCAGCGCGGTCTCGCCCGGAACCACGAACTCGCGCGGCATCACGACGGACGCTTCCAGGTCGCGCAGGCGCACGTCCATCGCCGCGACCATGGTCGCCGAGACACGGGTCGTGCCGTCCACCTGTCGATCCCAGGCGTCCGGGTTGGTGGCCAGTTCCGCCGCGGCCACGAACAACTCGCGCTGGATCTCCAGGATCATCGCGGCGATCCGTCCAAGTGGCGTCTCGTCGGCGGTCGGGCAGGCTGCCCGGGCCAGCCCAAGGGCGGCAACGGCTTCATCGATGGTGCCGTAGGCCTCGGTGCGCAGGTCGTCCTTGCGGATGCGCTCGCCACCGAACAGGAGGCCAGTCGTGCCGGTGTCGCCCTTGCCGGTGGCCACGGCCGAGTCGAAGCCTGGTGAGGCGGGGACCGGCAGCGCTGACGGATCGCCGTGGCGGCCCGACCCGTCGGTCACCGGGCGCTCACCACATCAGGCCCGCGTCGCGCGGATCCCAGCGCTCGGCGAGCAACGTCACCTTCACGTCGTGGTCCACGACGGACTCGGCCTGTTCCTTGACCTGCGCGATCATCGACCCGGCGTACGGGCAGAAAGGCGTGGTCAGGATCATCTTTACCTCGGTCGAGTCCGGGCCCAGGATGATCTGCCTGATCAGGGCCAGCTCCACCACGTTCATCCCGATCTCAGGGTCCACCACGCTGCGGAGCGCGTCCAGGATCGCCAGTTCGGTGGCGCGCCGCTCTGCATCGAAGGCGGGCGCAGCGCCGGCCGCGGGGTCGGGCGCGACGGTGGCAGTCTCGGGCGCAGGGGTGGCAGTCTCGAGTTCGGTCGTGCTGTCGGTCATGTGGCTCTCCGCTGTGTCACGGGAGGGTACCACCGGATCGCGCTCAAGCCCTGCGGGCGGGGGCCTCCATCGCCCGACGGCTGTTGCTCCCCGTGGGACGAACGGCACCTGACGACATCAGATGGCGTCGCTCCACCCGCAGATCGGACTCCAGGCGCCCAGATGTGGCAACCGCGTGACGATCTCGAGGTCGGATGTAGTAACGCCCTTCGGTCGCGCAGCGCTCCGACCCGGATCGACCGGGCGCTAGCCGTCCGGGGCGGCCTCGGTCTTGACGACGATGCCTGCGCCACGGAACTGGGCTGGAAGTCCTGCCGCCTCGGCCGCGGTATAGCCGGGGCCGGCCAGGGAGCCGTCCGGCTCGAAGAAGTCGGCATACCGCTCGCGATGGTCGGCGGCGAAGGTGTACGCCGCGGCGATCCCCACCGTTCGCAGTTCGGGATGGTCCTTGAGCAGGCGGGTCAGATCGTAGCCGTTGCCGCGCAGTTCCAGGAGCTGGCGAACCGTCAGCCGCGAGCCGTAGCAGAACGGCTCGCCGTTCAGGACGAGGGGATCCTGCTGGACCCATTTGATCGTCACGCTCAGCCGCCCTTGTACAGGAATTGCAGGATCGCGTTCTTTACGCGCGCGTCGCCGGCCAGGCGGCGGTGCCACTTGAACACGGCGATCGCCTCGTCCAGGGCCACGCCGGCCGACGGCAGCTCATCTGGAGTCAGGACGCCTGGGAGCGCGGACCGGATACCCTCGCACAGGGCGATGAGGTCGTCGAGCGGGACCTTCCGGCGGCGGTAGACCGGCGACACCATGTCCGCGTAGTGCCGCGTGAAGTACGCATCGCCGGACGCGACCGACAAGGCCACGCGCTCCAGGAGCAGTTCGGTGTCCCGGAGCAGCTGCCGCAGGCTCGCCACGTCGTACCGCTCGCGTATCGTGGGCGTCGAGGCAAGGGCCGACTCCAGGGCCCGCCCGGCGACGCGACCGGACGCGCCTCGGAGTCGCTCGGCTGCCGCCGGCAGGCCGGCCGTCAGGTCGCGCGGTGGCAGGCCGAGGGACGGGTGACTCATGACCGGGAGTCTAGCGTGCTGCGTGTGGCGATGCCGCGCGGTCGCCCGACGGCAGCGGGGCTACGATGCGCCCGATGGATATGCCCGAGCCCGACCCTGCTGCGGCCGACGCGAGCCCGGGCGAGCGACGCCTCGAGCGCCCGCCGTCCGACCGCTATCGCCAACCAGAACCCGAACCTGTCGACATTCCCACCTCCGCCTCGCCGGCGCGTGGGATCGCGTTCGCGGTCGTCGTGAGCATCGTCTTGGGCATCCTCATCACCACCCTGGGTGGCGTCCTTCTGATCTCCGCCGGGTTGATCGTCCTGGCGGCCGCCGGTGGCTGGGCCATCGCGATCGCACTGCGCGTGGGTGCCGGCGCGACGATCCCGCGCGGGACGCGCCGCCGGCTCGCGATCGGGCTCGCGCTGGCCGCCGTCGTCATCGGGCAGGTGGGCCTGTGGCTGTTCGCCCGCACCGAGGGCGGGGTCCTGCCGCTCCTCGACTACCTGGCGCAGACATTCGGCGTGCTGGTGCCCGTCCAGGTCGTCGTGGCAGCCATCGTCGCCGGGTGGACCGCGCGGTGACAGAGGACCTCGTCTTCCGGCGCCCGCTTGAGGCGGACCACGCCCGGGTCGTGGAGCAGGTCGACGACTGGTGGGGCGGCCGCCGCCTGCACGACCTCCTGCCTCGGCTCTGGTTCCAGCACTTCACGCGCACATCGTGGGTCGTCGTGGATCTGGCCGGCGAACCGATCGGCTTCCTCGTGGGGTTCATCAGCCCGGATCGCCCGGACGAGGCGTATATCCACATGGTCGGCGTCAGCCCGAACCATCGCCGAACCGGGCTGGGCCTCGCCCTGTACGACCGATTCATCGCCGATGTGCGGGCCCGCGGGGTCCGCCACGTGCGTGCGATCACCTGGCCGGGGAACCGGACGTCCGTGGCGTTCCACACGGCCCGGGGCTTCAAGCCCGCGGACGGCCCTGCGACGCAGCGCCTGTACGGCACGCCGGCCTATCCGGACTACGACTATCACGGCGAGGACCGCGTCGCCTTCGTGCTCGACCTTGACGTGCCGTCAGCCGGCGACTGATCCCTCGACGGCCTCCGCAAGTTCCCCTCGTCGCGAGTGACACCATCGCTCCGACTCGCATAGCCCGGGCCGGCAGACCGTCGGACACCGTCTGAGGTCGTAGCGACCACGCTCAGGCCCGGCGCCGATCGGCCGCCCAGACCGCGTTACCGGCGATCCAACGGCCCGGGTAACGATGGCGTCGATAGCAGACGGCTCACGCAGGGACCGGGCGCCCGGTCCGGCCGGGCCGGAATCGAGACGACCGAGCCGAAGGCCCGTCGTCCGGGAGACATGATCGCCGGCGCGCGGCGGCCGAGGTCAGCCGACGACGGCCCGCTACGGCCGGGTCCGCGCTAGCCGGTCAGCCAACAGACGTTTCGTCACGTCCTCGTGCTCGTGCCCGTCCGCACAGGCGTTGATGAGGGCGTGAGCGAGTGGCGGTCGGACGGTGCCGTGGAGGAAACATGGGTTCTCGGTCGAACGTGCTCTTCGCGGCAGCGATCGTGCTGGCCTTGCCGCTCGTCGGTGGTCAGCGCATGGGCCAGGCAGACCCGGGGTTTCCCGTCGGGACCTGTGTTCGCTCGAATGACGGCCGAACCGTGGGCGTCTCCTGCGCGGAGCCGCACACCGGCATCGGGTGATCGCCATCGCCGGCGAAGGCGAGGTCTGCCCTCCGGAAACGGACAGGTCCTCCCAACCCGCGGACCAGGACGATGACCTGATCATCACGTGCTTCCAGGCAGACCGGCAGACGAGTAGCCCAGCTCCATCATGACCTGGCCGAACCGGGCTGCCACTCTCCCAGGCGAGGGTCCTGCCGGTCTCAGCCGGCGGTGGCCGGCGCCGGCTTCTCGATCGGCACGCCGATCAGGCTGCCGTACTCGGTCCACGAGCCGTCGTAGTTGCGGACCCGCTTGTAGCCGAGCAGTTCGTGCAGGACGAACCAGCTGTGGCTGGAACGCTCGCCGATCCGGCAGTAGGCGATGATGTCCTTGTCGGCGGTGATGCCCTTGGCCTCATACAGCGTGGCGAGGTCCTCGGCGCTCTTGAACGTCCCGTCCTCGCGCACCGTCTGGGCCCACGGGATGGACGCGGCTCCCGGGATGTGGCCGGCACGCTGTGCCGTCTCGCTCATGCCTGGAGGCGCGATGATCTCGCCGTTGTACTCGGCCGGAGAGCGGACGTCGACCAGGGCCAGCGTCGGATCGTCGAGGCGCGGCAGGATATCGTCCCGGAAAGCGCGAAGGCTGAAGTCTGGCTCGGGCAGTTCGTAGCCGGTCGCCGCGTACGACACCACGTCGACGGACAGCGGCAGGCCATTGTCCAGCCAGAACTTGCGGCCGCCGTTGACGATCCGGACGTCCGCGTGGCCGTACAGCTTCAGCTGCCAGTAGGCCCACGCCGCGAACCAGTTGTTGTTGTCGCCGTACAGGGCGATCGTCGTGTCCGGCCCGATGCCCGACGCGGACAGCAGCGCGCTGAACTCCTCGCGGCCAGCGATGTCGCGACGGATCCCGTCGGACAACTGACTCGTCCAGTTCCAGGCGACGGCACCTGGGATGTGGCTCTGCTCGTAGCTGGTCGTGTCGACGTCGACTTCGACGAAGCGGACGGACGGGTCGTCCAGGTGCGCCTTCGCCCAGTCGGCGTCGACAAGGGCCTGATCGTTGGCGTATCCGAGGCTCATGGGTTCGATCCTTTTCGGGTTGATGTCCGGGGTCAGCGGCGCGGCGCGCTCGGCGGTTCGTTTGGTCGCGGCTGGAGGTGGGTCAGTCGCCGGACGACGGTCGGTCGCGGCGGCTGAACTCGACCAGCCGCTCGGTACACGAGGCGGCCTCCCTGGCAGCCTGTCGGACGATCCACGGATCGACGCGGCTCGTGTCCTCGATCGTCAGCGCAGGCCCGGACGGCCCCTCCTCCACCACGATCCCGGAGCTGTTGCGGTAGTCGGTCATCCAGTTGCTCTGCAGCTGGAGTGCCACGTCCGCGACGACGGGGACGTTGAAGAGCCAATCCAGGTATGTCGCGTTCAGGCGATCCACGATGTCCGCAAGGCGGATCGGGTGGCCCCGCTCGAGACGCGCCAACAGATGGACGACCCGCACGGCCGTGAACGGATCACCGGTCTCGGCGATCACGGGAGGGCTGAAGGTCGGATCCGGGAGGCCATCCGGCGCGGACCGCAGCGGTCCGAGTCCGATGGTCGCGATGGGGGCGTCTGTCACGGGGTCGGTCATCTCCGACTGGTTCACTAGGGATTACGAAGCCTACCACTCGGCCAGGACCCATGCCACCGACGACCGCCGACGACCGCCGACATCGGACAACGAACCTTCACCTTCCCGATATCGCTTCTCACGGCATGCTGGGACATGCTGGCGAAGGCCGGTCATGATGTCCGGCGACGGACCGCTCGCGGACCGCCTGTTCGTTGCCTCGACACGAGATGTTGATGAACCCCTCGGACCCCGAACGGATCCCGGCCTTTCCGACCACCGACGCCGAGCCGCCGGCTGCGACTTCTGTCGTGACCGGTCCCTCCCAGGTTCCGACGTCTCCGGCGGGGGGTCGCGGACGCCGATCGTGGGGCCGAAGGACCTTCGTCGGCCTCGTGCTCGTGGCGGCGTTCATCGTTGGGATCGGGGTCGGTCAGTACGCACCGGCCATCCTGGCCAGTGGGTCGACCGCCCCGAGCCCCAGCGCCGCCGAACTGGACCTCTTCAAGGAGGCCTGGGACGAGATCCATACGCAATACGTCGGTCGAGCCGACCTGAATGACCGTGAACTCATCTACGGCGCCATCAACGGCCTGACCAAGGCCGTGGGCGATACCGGTCACACCTCGTTCATGACCCCCGAGGAGCGGGCCGCCCGCTCCAGCGCGCTATCCGGCTCCTACGTGGGGATCGGCGTCCGGGTGGACGTGACCGATGCCGGTCTCCCGCTCGTCGTGAGCGTCTTCCCGACCAGTCCGGCGGAGGCGGCCGGCATCAAGGCCGGTGATGTCATCGTCAGCGTCGATGGCGCTACCACCGCCGGCAAGACCCTCGAACAGGTCGCCGGCACGATCCGGGGCGAGCCGGGGACGAAGGTCATAGTCGTGGTCAAGGCGAATGGGACGGGTCCGGAGCGGAGCTACACGATGACCCGCGCGGACGTCGCCCTCCAGCCGGTCTCGTGGACGATGGTCCCGGGCACGAAGACCGCCCAGCTCTTCCTGGACTCGTTCTCGAGCGGCTCGTCCGACCTGGTCGTCGCAGCGCTCAAGGAGATCAAGGTAGCCGGCGCCGAGGCCCTCATCCTGGACCTGCGCGGCAACCCGGGCGGCTACGTCAACGAGGCCGTCGGCATCGCCAGCCAGTTCCTCAAGGGCGGCGTCGTCTACATCGACCGCGATGCCAACGGCAAGGAGACGCCCCAGAAGGTCGTCGATGGCGGCATCGCCCAGGACATCCCACTTGTCGTGCTGGTCGACGCGAACACAGCCAGCTCGTCGGAGATCGTGTCCGGCGCGCTGCAGGACGCCGGTCGCGGTCAGATCGTGGGGGTCACGACCTACGGGACCGGGACCGTCCTTGGCGAGTTCGCCTTGTCGGACGGGTCCGCACTGCGGATCGGCACGGTCGAGTGGCTGACGCCCAAGGGCCGCCAGATCTGGCACAACGGGATCACGCCGGACGTCGTCGTCGAACGCCCCAGCGACGTCCAGCCGCTCTACCCGGATGCGGTCCGGGCGCTGACCGCGGCCCAGGTGAAGGCGATCAAGGATCCGCAGCTGGCGAAGGCGATCGAATTGAGCGGGACCCGTCTCGGCGAGACGCCCTAAGGCTTCGCCTCTCGGGCCCCGTGCGGCGCGTCCAGGTCCGGCAGCTCGATCGAGAGCGTGCCGCCGCCGTCGGCCGCCACGGGACTGGGCGGCTTGGCGGCCTCGACCTGCTCGGCGGGCGGCTTGCCGGTCTTGAAGATCGCGTAGTCGAGCCCGACCAGCGCGCCACCGATGGCAATCCCGATCGACCCCTTCCTCTTCTTGCTCATCAAGCGCGGAGTCTAGCGCCGTGATCGGACCGTGGCCGACGCGCTAGCATCCGGTCCCCAAGTGAGAGGTACGCACGGCATGGTTCGACTCGATGGCAAGGTGGTCCTGATCACAGGTGGCGCAGGGGCGATCGGTCGAGCGACGGCGCAGCGGTGCGCCGAGGAGGGAGCTCGCGTCGTCGTCGCGGACTTCGACGCCGCCGGACTCGAACGGGCGACCGAGGAGCTGCGCGCCCGCGGTGCGAAGTCCCACGCGATCCAGGTTGACGTGACATCGGACGCGAGCGTGCGGAGCATGGTGGACCGTGTCCTCGCGGATCACGGCCGCGTCGACGTGCTCTTCACGAGTGCCGGCGTCCTCGTATCCGGATCGGTGGTCGACACCTCCATCGAGGACTGGCAGCGGACCCTGGCTGTGAACCTCACCGGCACGTTCCTGTGTGCCAGGTCGGTCATCCCGGCCATGCTGGCCGGCGGAGGTGGGTCGATCGTCTTGATGAGCTCGACCGCCGGCCTGGTCGCCGAACCCGCGATCGCGGCGTACTGCGCGAGCAAGGGAGCCGTCCTGATGCTCGGACGCCAGATGGCGCTGGACTTCGCGCGCCAGGCCATTCGTGTGAACGTGATCTGCCCAGGCTGGATCGACACGCCGTTCAACTCGGCGGCCATCGAGGCGTCCGGCGGCGTCGAGACGCTCGGGCCGTTCATCGACGCGATGGTCCCCTTCGGGCGGCAGGGGGAGCCAGCGGAGGTCGCGGATGTCGTCGTCTTCCTCGCGTCCGATGAGTCGCGCTACATGACCGGGTCGGTGGTGGTCGTCGACGGTGGGCTCACCGCGCAGTGAACGATCCAGCGATTCGCACCAGCCGACGGGCGCTGGTTTTGTGGTCGGCCCCCATTGTCGCGCGCCAGGACCGCCGTTAGCGTCGCCCACCAGCGGCTCGAGCGCCGGACGCCCCAGATGGATCGCAACGTCGACCCATGCGCCGACGATCGAGGCTGCGAGGAGGGCGACGATGAGCGAGGGCGCCGCGAGTCCCATTTCAGCCCAGGGGTCCGGTCAGATCTTCAGCCGAGAGTCGTCGGGGCTGGTCCGCGTCGGATCGCCGTGGCGGATGTTGCTCCTGAACGTCGCCAACGTCGGCGTCGTCTACATCATGTTCACGTACTGGGCGCATCCAGCCGTGTTTCCGCAGAGCAACCTGCTGGTCGCGATCCCGCTGGCCGCCGCGCTGGCCCTGCCGTTCAACCTGTTGTACGGCATGTTCGCCTCCATCATGCCGCGCAGTGGTGGCGAGTACATCTTTCTGTCACGGACCTTTCATCCCGCGGTCGGGTTCATGGCCAGCTTCGCTGCCACGATGAGCCAGGCGTTCTGGGTGGGGATCGGCGGTTACTGGATCGCCCAGTTCGTCATCGGTCCCCTCTTCTCGTCATACGGCGCCGTGAGCGGCAACGAGACGATCGCGTCGATCGGTGCCTGGGCGAGCGAGCCGACGGTGTGGTTCATGTTCGGGACCGTGTTTATCGTGCTGATGGCCGCGCTCAATATCAGGGGCCTGCGCGCCTACCTGCGCTTCCAGGACATCAACTGGATCATCGGCGCCGCCACCGGGATCCTGCTCCTGATCGTCTTCTTCACCGCCACGGCCACGGCCTTCCAGACGGGCTTCGACCAGTACGCGGCGGCAGTCGGGGTCCCGACGTATCAGGGGACGCTCGACCTTGCGCGCGAAAGTGGGATGCCGACCGGGATGACCATCGGGGATACGCTCGGGATCATCCCGATCATCTGGCTCATCGCGTGGGCCTCGACGTACCTCGGTGGCGAGGTCCGGACCCCGACGAAGACCCAGCTGCGAGCGACCGTCGGGGGGATGCTCCTGTACGCCGGCATCGCGTTCGTGCTGTTCTTCGCGATCTCGCGCTCGGTCACCGTCGAGTTCAACCAGGCGATCACCTGGCTCAGCTACAACTACGCCGGCGACCTGACCGTCGAGGGCTACCCGGTCTTCATGCTCTATGCGGGTGTCCTCATCGACAACCTGCTGATCTTCCTGCTCGTCGCGGCGGGCCTGATCCTGTGGAGCTACTTCTGGCTTCCGTCCGCCTTCCTCATCGCCACGCGGGCGATGTTCGCGTGGTCGTTCGATCGACTGGTCCCGGAGAAGCTCTCAGAGGTGCACCCGCGATACAACTCGCCATGGGTGGCCGTGATCGTCGTGGCCGTCATCGCCGAGTCGTTCCTGGTGCTGTACCACATCGGCGTGTTCCAGTTCCTGACCCCGGCCCTGGCGTATTACGTCGTGTTCTGGCTCGTCTCCCTATGTGGCGTGGTGTTCCCATTCCTGGCTCGAACGCGCCCGCTGCTCGAGGCCAGCGCAGTCAACTGGCGGATCGCGGGAGTCCCGGTGATGGCGATCTGCGGCGTCTTCGGCTTGCTCTACTTCAGCATCGGGCTGTACCTGATGCTCACGAACGACCTGCTGTTCCTCAACAGCCCACAGCAGTTGGTGACCACCGCCCTCCAGTTCATCGTGCCGCTTGGGATCTTCATCGCGGCTCGCACGTATCGCCGACGTCAGGGTCTGCCGATCGATGCGGCCTTCCGCGAGATCCCGCCCGAGTGATGGGATCCGGGGCGGGCGTCGAGGGTCGTGGCGGCCGATGGGTGATCTAACGATCTTCTATGTCGCCGACATCCATGGGTCGGACGTCTGTTTCCGGAAGTGGTTGAACGCGGCGAGCTTCTATCGCGCTGATGTCCTGGTCATCGGTGGCGACTTGACCGGAAAGATGCTCCTCCCGATCTACCCCGCCGTGGGCCATGGTCAGGGCTGGGTCACCACGTGGAAGGATCGCCAGCAACGGCTCGAGACGCAGCGTGAGGTCGACGAGATCGTCCGTGCGGCCCGGAACGAAGGGACCTACGGGTTCGTGACCACGGTCGATGAGGTCGCCCATATCCGCGCCTCGATCGACGCCGAACGCGCCGTTTTCGATCGCCTCAAGCTGGCAGCCCTCGAGGAATGGATGGACCTGGCCGACGATCGCCTCGCCGGCCGCTCAGTCCAGGCGTTCATCATGCCCGGCAACGACGACCCGCCGGCGATCGACGCCGTTCTGGCGAATGCCCGCACGCTGCGCGACGTCCAGGGAGCGACGACCGAACTCGCCCCTGGGATCTGGATGGCGTCGCGCGGCGAGTCCACGCCGACCCCGTGGCACACGCCTCGCGAACTACCGGACGACCGCCTGGGCGACCACGTTCGCGATGTCGTCCAGCGGTTGCCGGAGGGTGGGACGACGATCTGGAACCTGCACATGCCCCCGTATGACACCGGTATCGATCGGGCCCCGCGCCTCGACGCGGCGCTGCATGTCCAGTACGACGGGTCCGGGGAGCCGGTCATGGTTCCGGTCGGCAGTCGGTCCATCCGCGACCTGATCGCCGAGCACGAACCGACGATCGCCCTCCACGGTCATATCCACGAGGGTCGCGGCCGGTATCGGATCGGCGCGACGAGCGGGTTCAATCCCGGGAGTCAGTACCAGGATGGCGTGCTGTTGGGCCTGCTCCTGCGGGTCTCGGCGAAACAGGGCCTGCGGAACGTGGCCTTCACGGCCGGATGACCGGCGTGGTGGCGGACCCCGTCGCCGAAACGCGACGGATCCTGGCGGCGGCGGACGCGGCCGCGGTGCCGCTGCGCGCGCTGGGCGGCATCGCAGTCGCCATGGTGGCGCCCACGGTCGCCCGCCTGCAACCGACCCGGTCCTACCACGACATCGACCTGGCCGCCGTGGCTCGCAGCGGCACGCCGGTCGTGAGTCGGCTCCTGACCGGCTTGGGCTACGAGGCCGCTCGCCGCTTCAATACGCTCAACGGTTCCGAGCGGCTGCTCTTCCACGATCCGGACGGCCGACGGGTCGACGTCTTCGTCGACACCCTCCGGATGTGCCACGTCTTGCCCTTCGCAGCACGGATCGAGTCGTATCCATCGACGCTGTCGCCGGCGGATCTCGTCCTCTCGAAACTCCAGATCGTCGAGCTGACGGGGCGCGACGCGCAGGATCTGCTGGCGCTGTTCGCGGATCTGGCGCTGACCGAGTCGGACGCGGATGGGATCGGGATCCCTCGCATCCGCGAGGTCTGCGGAGCGGATTGGGGGTGGTGGCGTACCGTCGACGACAACCTCCGCCTGTTATCCGATCAATGGCAGGTCCAGCTGGCTTCGGCCGCACCGGAGACGGCCAGGGTGTTCGCCCAGGCCATCGAGCGCGCATCCGACCTTCGGCGCGAGTTGGCGACCTGTCCGAAGACGGTCGGTTGGCGGATCAGGGCGAGGGTGGGCGCGAGGCTGCACTGGTATGAGTCGCCCGAAGAGGTCCGCTAGACCGGCGGGTCCACGCGCCCCGCGACGAGCGGTCCGTCGCGCAGGAGGTCCATGATCCGAAACGCGAGGGTGACGTCGAAGACGGTCGCCGGATCGCCCAGGTCCGCCTTGAGCAGCTCCTCGATCCGCCGGATGCGATAGACCACCGTGTTGACGTGGATGAAACATCGGGCGGCGACCCGTCGCTGCACCCGATCCTCGTCCAGGTAGGCCCGAAGCGTCGTAAGCAGCTCGCCGGCGTGTGCTCGGTCGTGGTCGATCAGCGGGCGGAGCGTCCGCATCGCGAACGACTCCAGTTCGTCTCTCGAACTCGCTCGAAGGAGCAGCCCGTACGGGCCGAGCTCGCTCGCGTCGATGACCGAGCCTCGCCGACCCAGTTTCAGCATCAGGAGGACGGACTCGCGAGCGAGTCGCAGCGCCGGCGCATAGTCGTTCGGACGCTCGCAGCGGTCGCCCAGCGCGATCGTGACCAGGCCCGAGCCGTCCGTGCTCTCCAGGCAGGACTTCAAGTCCTCGGCGAGCGCGCGGAGATCCGGCCCAGTCTGGCGAGGGGCCGCGACGAGGACGACGATCGACCCGGCATGCTGGATGGCGACACTGCGCGGGGCGCGCGACGCCAACCGTTCGCGAGCCCGATGGAGCTGCCGAAGGAGGTGGTCGTGGTCGGTCGCCGGGATCACGCCGTCGCCGCCGTCCGAGGCCATGACGTCGATGACCATCAGGGCTCGAGGGTCGCTCAGGTCATACCCGAGTCTGGCCGCCCGGACACCGATCGCCTCTTCACTGGTGTAGACACCGGTGAGCAGGTCGGTGAGGGCCTCGCCTCGGAGCCGCTCCTCGACCTCGGCCGCGGCGTGCTCCTTGGCGAACTCCAGGGCCACGCCTGTCGTCGCGATGTCCACCAGGGCACGGTCGATCGATCCCAGATCGTCGTCGGACGACAGCACCAGGTGGCCGACGACGCGGCGACCGACGCGAACCGCGATGTTGAACGGGTCGCGTCCCAGGCCACTCTTGGCGATCGATGGCTCCACGTCCTCAAGCAATCGACGCCAGTCCTGTCCACCGTCGGGTGCGGCGCCGGCGATCAAACGATGCAGGTGGTCCTGGATCAGGACGCGCCGGCCCAGGTGTCGGGCCAGCACCTCGGCGATCCCACCCGGCCCTGCGCCCAGCAGGACCTGCTCGGCCAACTCCTTTTGGACTGTCAGCAGGCGGGTGAGTTCACGGTTCGTGTCGGTCAGGACACGCCCGAGT
Organism: Candidatus Limnocylindrales bacterium; assembly: GCA_046593725.1. Classification (GTDB taxonomy): domain Bacteria; phylum Chloroflexota; class Limnocylindria; order Limnocylindrales; family CSP1-4; genus SPCO01. Next base: position 5,090 of record JBKJQY010000108.1, on the reverse strand, counting down.
CGGACCTCGTTCTCGTACCGACGGGCGTGATCGATCGCCATGGCCGCGTGTCCGGCGAATGCCGCCAGGAGATCCGCGGCGCCGGGAGCGAAGCCGGACTGACCGACCCGAGCGTGGACGTTGAGCGCGCCGATCGCCTCGCCTCGGAAGATGAGCGGTGCGCACAGGACCGCGCCGAAGTCGTACCGATCGAGCGCCTTCGCACGGTGTGGATACGTGCCGTAGGCCGCGACCTCGATGGTCCGCCGGCCGAGGATCGCCTGTGACGACATCCCTTCACCGAAGGCGAGCTCGAAGCCGATCATCTCGGGCGCGAAATTGGCGACCGCGACCACCCGAAGCTTGTCCTCGTCGCGGTCCCACAGCAGCATGTCGCCGCTGTCTGCGCCCAGCAGCGTCGTGGCGTCCTCCACGATGGACGACAGGACCGTATCCAGGTCAAGGGATTCGGCGACCTGGCGCGCGGTAGCCAGCAGTTGGTCGAGCTGGTCACTTCGGCGGCGCTGCTCGTCGATGAGCGCCTCACGAGCGAGGGCCAGCGCGATCGCTTCGAGTCGAGCGTCCGTCAGGTCATCGATCTGCCTCGCCGCGACCACGGCATAGACCGAGCGCGTCCCGCCGATGCCATAGCGATAGCCGACCCACGTCGCGTCGCCGCCGCTCTGGGCGGATGCGACCCTGCCGTCTGGAGCGGCGGTGATGGTCCTGTGGATCGTGTCGGTGGTCGCGAGATCGAAGGCAGGATCCTGGCGAGCGCAGTCTGCCAGCCGGCCGGTCAGGATCCCCAAGGCGGCCGGCAGGCATACCTGTGAGCCGATCTCAGCGAGAGCATGTTCGATGGCCGTCGGGGAACAGGGGTCGGCGTCGCGAACAGGCGTCGCGGGCCGGGTCGCGGAATGACTCATGGAGTGCACCGATGCCTCCGCCCATGTCCTGACTAGTCTGGGATGCTGCGGATCATAGCGTCTGCCTTGCGCGAGCGATTGTCACTTCCCCACAACGTTCAAGGCGATATTTGGGCGGTCATCGCCATGCCGAGAGCCCGTGAGGGCTGGTAGCGTCCGCTTCTGCGGTCAACCCCGGACTCATGCGCGGGCGCAAGGAGCCACCATTGTCGACGTCAACGGATGTGCTGGTCATCGGCGGCGGCATCGTCGGCGCGGCGACGGCATACCACCTGTCCCGGCGCGGCGCGAGCGTCATCCTGCTGGAGTCGGATCGACTCGCGTCCGGCGCGACCGGCCGCAACCTCGGGTACATCTGGCTGCACACGCGGCGGCGCGGGCCGGAACTTGACCTCTCGATGTCCACCCGCAATGAGTTGGAGGGCCTGCCTGAGGAACTCGGTGCGGATTTCGGCCTGCGCACTCGCGGCGGCCTGATCTACTACACGACCGAGGCGCAGGGCGTCGTCATGCGCGAGTTCGTGGACGCCCGCGTCGCCGACGGCGTCCCGATGCAACTGCTCGACGGCGACGAGGCCCGCGAGTTGGCCCCGATCCTGCCCGAGACCGTGCTCGGGGCGTCGTACTGCCCGCTCGACGCGCAAATCGACCCGCGCCGGTACGTGCAGGCCTTCGCCGCCGCGGCGCAGCGGCACGGCGCGCGCGTCGTCGAGGGCGCGTCGGCTCGCGCGTTCGAGACCGAGGGCGGGCGGATCACCCGCGTGCTGACGGACATCGGACCGATCTCGGCCGGCAAGGTCGTGCTGGCGGCCGGCGCCTGGAGCCCGTCGTTCGCCGCCCAGCTGGGGCTGGAGCTGCAGATCCGCCCTATGCGCCTCCAGATCGTCCAGACCGAACCGATGCCACCGCGCCTGGAGGTTCTGCTGTATGGGCCCGCGGCCGTCAAGCAGTACGCGATCTTCCAGGACCTCCCGTCGTTCCGGACCGAGACGTTCGCCACCGAGCTCGAGGATCGCCTGGGACTGGCCCTGCTCGAATCGGCCTGCCAGACGGCCGACGGGTCGTACCTGCTGGGGATCGCGATGGATTTCATCGGGTTCGACTGGCAGCCGGATCTCGCCGGCGTGTCGCTGGTCGCCGAGGGGATGACCGCGGCGCTCCCGGAACTCGCGGCCGCGCGCTTCGCCCGGGCGTGGGCCGGAGTCCTTCCGCTGACGGCCGACAGCCTGCCGATCATCGACCGCGCGCCCGGCTTCGACGACCTCATCATCGCGTCCGGACACGTCTTCGGGAACGCCGCGGGACCGACGACCGGTCGCCTCGTCGCAGACCTCATCTGTGGGACTCAGCCCGCGATCGACATGACCCCGTTCCGGGCAGTACGGCCCGGCTTGACTCCGGTCGCCGCCGGGGCCACCTGGTAATGGAGGGCACCGTGGATAGGCGCATCGCGTTCATCAACCCGTTCGGCACCGCGGCGTTCGACTCGATCATCCGGGAGACCCTCGTCCCGTACGCCGCGAACGGCACGGTGGTGGACGTCATCCATCTACAGGGCGTGCCGGCGAATATCGACTACTACTACCCGATGCACCTCATGCAGATGGCTATCTTCGACGAGGTGCGCCGGCTGGAAACCGCCGGCTACGACGCCGTCGTCGTGGGCTGCTGCTACGACCCGGGCGTGCGGGTCGCGCGGGAGCTCGTGGATATCCCGGTCGTCGGGCCGCTGGAAGCCGCGATGAACCACGCGTCCTACTTCGGCCACTCGTTCACGGTCGTGACCGATCACGCCAAGGCGCGGCCGTGGCTGGAGGACCTCGTCCGTATCCACGGCGCCGGCAACTGTCGCGGCGTGCGCTGCATCGACTGGTACGTGACGGACATGATCGAAGACACGACCTCGGTCGCCGACGACGCTGCGGCCGCCTGCCTCCAGGCGCTCAAGGACGACCAGGCGGAGGTCATCATCCTGGGCTGCACGATCATCGGCGGCTGTCTCGAGCGCGAGATCATGACGACCGGCCGACATCGCGATCTGCCGATCCTCAACCCGAACCTGCTTGCGCTGAAGGCCGCCGAGACGCTGGCCGATCTCCACAAGAAGGGCAAGTACAACATCAGCCGCGTCGGGCTCTACCAGCGCCACGAGCAGCACGACGCGGCCGAAGCCGCGGAGGTCCGACGTCGCTGGCGGCTGATGGACCTCGAGGCCGTCGAGTCGCGCCCGTGACGGCCCACTCGATCGTCGCCCACGACGCGCCCAACGACGACACCGCGTCCGTCGCCGAGATCGCGGCCCGGGTCGTCCGCGACTACCTGGGCATCGCGCCGGGCGAACGGTTCGCTATCGTCGTCGACACCCGCACGGACGTGGAGATCCCGACCGAGCTGGCGCGGGCGACCCTCGCCCGGGGCGGCGACCCGGTGATCGTCACGATCGCGCCGCGCGCCCGGAGCGGGACCGAGCCGCCTGCCCCGGCCGCCGCCGCGATGGCTGGAGCAGACGTCGTCCTGTGCGCCGCCAGCACGTCCCTCTATCACACGACGGCCAAGGCGGCGGCGCAGCGTGCCGGAGCGCGTGGCGTATTCAACGCCCCGTATCGAGCCGATGCCTGGCGAAACGGCGCGATGACCGCCGACTTCGTGGCGGTGCGCCGGCGGGCGGAGGCGCTGGCGGCGCTCTGGCGCACGGCGAACGAGGTCCGGATCACCTCCCCGGCCGGCACGGATCTGCGAGCGACGGTGACGGGGCGCGAACCGATGGCGTGGCTGACCGGCATCTGCCGCAACGCCGGCGAGGTGTCCGCGCTGCCGGGTGGCGAGGTGTCGCTGCCGCCGCTCGAGGGGACGTCCCAGGGGATCGTCGTGTGGGAACGGGTCGCGTCGGACCTTGGCGCGCTCGAGGAGCCCGTGCGGATCACGGTCCGCGACGGGCGCGCCGTGACCTTCGAGGGCGGCCCGTCCGCGGACCGCCTGCGGGCCATCGTGGCGGAGATCCGCGACGCCGACAACATCGGCGAGATCGGCATCGGGCTGAACCCGGCGGCCCGCATCGCCGACGAGATCACCGAGGCCAAGAAGGCGTTCGGGACCGTCCACATCGCCCTCGGCGATTCGGCCAACGAGTACGGTGGCCTCATCGAGTGCGACGTCCACCTCGATGGCCTGGTCATGGAGCCGACGATCGAATTTGATGGCGTCGCCGTGGTCGTCGGCGGGCGTCACGTCTACGAGCTGGCGCCGTGAGTCGGTCGGACGTCGTGAGCTCGTCGGGCGTCGCGAACGGTCCGTTGGTCAGCACCCGATATCCCGGGCCCCGGGCACGAGCCATCATCGAGCGGATGCGGACGATCGAAGGCGCCGGGCCACGGACCGGTGGTGAAGATCCACCGCTGGTGGTCGAGACGGCGGTCGGCTCGATCCTGACCGACCCGGACGGCAACCGCTATGCCGACCTGGCCGGCAGCTTCGCCGCCGCCACGATCGGCCATTCGCATCCCGCCGTCATCGCCGCGGTCCGGGATCAGGTCGGGCGCGCGAGCCACGTCTCGTCCGGGTCCGCGAGCGAGGCACGGGTCGCATTCGAGGAGGCCCTGGTCGAGATCGCGCCGTCGGGCCTGGACCGGGTCCTGCTGGGTCTGAGCGGATCGGACGCCAACGACACGGCCACCAAACTGGCACGCACGCTGACCGGGCGCCACGACGTCCTCGCCTTCTCGGGCGGGTATCTCGGCCGCTCCAGCGGCGTCATCGGGCTGAACGGCAAGTCACGGTTCCGAGAGGCCTCCGGGATCCCCCCCGATGCCCACTTCCTGCCCTACCCGTACGCCTATCGCTGGCCTCTCGGCCCGGACGCCGACGTCGGGGGAGGTGCCCTGGCCCTGGTCCGCCACGCGATCGAGGATCCCGCATCGGGCGTGGGGCCGCCGGCCGCCATCGTGGTCGAATCCGTCCAGGGCAACGGCGGCATCGTCATCCCGCCTGCCGGGTTCCTGGCCGGCCTGCGCGACCTCGCCACGCGCCACGGGATCGTCCTCGTCTTCGACGAGGTCCAGTGCGGGTTCGGGCGGACCGGCCGGACCTGGGCGTCGGAGCACTGGGACGTCGTGCCTGACCTGATGACCGTCGGCAAGGGCATCGGTGGTGGTTTGGCCGTGTCCGCGGTCGTCGGCCGCGCGGCGT
>JBKJQY010000044.1:0-30881 GCA_046593725.1 Candidatus Limnocylindrales bacterium | reverse complement strand
GTCGGCGTGCCCGTCGGCGCGTCCGTCGGCGTGCCCGTCGGCGCGTCCGTCGGCGTCGGGGTCGGCTGGCCCGTCGGCGTGCCCGTCGGCTCGTCCGTCGGCGTGCCCGTCGGCTCGTCCGTCGGCTCGTCCGTCGGCGTCGATCCGGACGTCGCCTCTGGTTGGCCCTGGTGACCTGTCGCGACCGGTGTGGTAGCCGGGATCAAGAGCGCCGCGACCACGAGGCCCACGACGACGATCCACGTCAGCTGTCGAGCGAGGTGCGCGCGTCGTCGAGCGGAACGAGCCGGCATGCGATCGGGACCTCGAGTGGAGGCGGGTCAGCCTCGGTTGGTGGTCGAGTCCGCCAATGGTCCCACGCTCCCGACGCGACCGTGCAGGACGTTCGGCGGACACCCGTGCACGGGTCTGCACGCGATGCAGGCATCGTTGCCTCTGGTCAACACTTCCTGCAGCCACCGCACCAGGACCATCGTCCTGGGCGACCGCCGAAGTCCGCGACCTCGTTCACGACCCGCGATTAGCCCCTCCCCGGCTAGGATGTGCGTCCCATGGCACTCGACTCCTCCCTGCGCGACCTGACCCGATCCGCCATCGAGCGCGCCTGGGATCGAGCCGTTGCGAGCGGCACCGTGCCGGCGATGCCCGACGACGCCGAGCGCCCGACGATCGAGGTGGACCGCCCGACCCACTCGGAGCGCGGCGACCTGTCCACGAACCTGGCGATGCGACTGGCCCGCCCGCTCCGGATGTCGCCGCTCGCCATCGCGACCGCGCTCTCGGAGGCCCTCGGCCGGGAAGCCTCGGAAACGCCCGCTTCGACGCCCGTGCGAGCCGCGGCTGCCGCCGCCCCCGGGTTCGTCAACATCCATCTGGCCGACCCCGCGCTCGAGGAGATCGTGGCCGCGATCCTCGCGCGACCGGATCGGTGGGGCCGATGCGAGACGACGTCCGTTGCACGGAAGGTCAACGTCGAATTCGTGTCTGCGAACCCGACCGGACCGTTGCACGTCGGGAACGCCCGGGGTGCCTTCGTCGGCGACCTGCTCTGCCGGGTCCTGGAGGCGGGCGGCCAGCGGGTCACGCGCGAGTACTACTTCAACGACTCGGGTGGCCAGATCAGCATCCTGGGTGGCTCCGTCGCCGCACTCCGCCGAGGCGAGACCGTCCCCGAGGACGGCTACAAGGGCGACTACGTGGCCGACCTGGCCGCGGCCCTGCCGGCGGAAGTCTGGGCCGCTGCGACGGCCGCCGGCGTCGATACCGCGGACGCGATCGGTCGGTGGGCCGCCGGAGAGGTTCGCGAAGGCATCGAGGCCAGTCTGGCCGCGCTCGGGGTCCACTTCGACGTCTGGACCAGCGAGGCACGCCTACACGAAGCGGGCTGGGTCGGCCGCGCGGTCGAGCGGCTCCGTGAACGTGGGCATGTCTACGATCTGGACGGCGCTGTCTGGTTCCGGTCCACCGCCTATGGCGACGACAAGGATCGGGTGATCGTCAAGTCGAGTGGCGAGCCGACCTACTTCGCCGCCGACATCGGCTATGTCACGGAGAAGTTCAGCCGCGGGTTCGACCACCTCATCTATATCTGGGGCTCGGACCACCACGGGACGGTGGCGCGGGTCCGCAACGCCGCCGAAGCCATGGGCTACGACCGCCAGGCCGTCCAGATGCACCTCTACTCGTGGGTCCGGTTCGTCCGTGACGGCGAAGAGGTGTCCATGAGCAAGCGCGCCGGCGAGTTCATCACCCTCGACGACCTGCTCGCGGAGGTGGGAGTTGACGCCGCCCGCTGGTTCTTCGCATCCCGCGGCACGACGTCGGCCATCGACTTCGACATCGAACTGGCCAAGAAGCAATCGAACGAGAACCCGGTCTACTACGTGCAGTACGCGCATGCCCGGATCGCGTCGATCCTGCGCAAGGCGGTGGACGCGGGCCTGGCGCCGGCGAGCGACGTGGCGGGCGCACTGACCGGAGCGCCTGAGGCGACCCTGGTCCGGGCGGTCGCGCGGTACCCGGAAGTCATCGCCGATGCGGTCGCCGCCGAAGAGACGCAGGGGATCACGGCCTACGCGACCGACCTGGCCACGGCGTTCCACGCCTTCTATCGCGATGCTCGCGTCGTGGATGCGGATGCGCCGGAGCGGTCGGCGGCAAGATTGGCGATCGCCCGGGCGACCCAGGTGACCCTGGCCAGTGCGCTCGCGTTGTTGGGGATCTCCGCGCCCGACTCGATGTGAGCGGGGCGCCGGAGATCTAGCCCGCGAGCTCCAGCACGTTCGCGACACGGTTCATCGTAACCGCGTCGCTCGCGATGAGGACCCATCGGGTCGTCCTCGAAGCGAACGACGAACTCGTGCCACCGACGCCCGGCAACACCTGGGTTTGACCGCTCGCCTTGGCGAGCGCGGTCGTGGCGGCCGTCTCGAACGCGGCAGCATCGGCCTTGGTGTCCCAGACCGTTTGCCATGCCACGGCCCACGCGCCGTCCGGACCCTTGACGACCGCAAGCCGGTCACCGCCCCAGCCCGCCGCGGCGTCGAGCGCGGCCACGGACGGGACGCCGCCCTCGCGCAGCCAGATGCCTGTCTGGAATTCCCCGAACGTATCCTGGAGCGGCACGGTCCAGCCGGTCCCCAGTCGCTTCGGGAGGTCGGCTGGGAGGGCCAACGTCACGGGAGCCTCGTTCGCCGCGTACTTCTCCGGATGCATGATCTGTTCGGTGGATTCCGGCATCCGGTCGTACAGCTTGTCGACGGCGGCCCAGCCACCCGATGTCTGCACCGCCTGGACGAAGGCCAGTCCCGTCGAATACGGGAAGAGCAGCGTCTCCTTCATGATCGGGGGGATCCGCTCCATGAGCGCCGTCAACGCCGGGTCCGAACCCGCCGCGACCACCTGCTGGAGCTCCTCCATCGTCAGGTGGCCCGGGGCGATCGCCCATTGCGTCATCAGGGCGGTCGCGTCGCCCTCGTATACGGCCTGCCGGCCCATGATCCAGTCGCTCTGGTCCAGGACCTTGTCCTGGTCCTTGAACACGGTCCAGGTCTGGTCCTGCAGAGCGTGCGTGAACTCGTGGGCGAAGGTGATCTTCTCGTTGCCGCCGATGCCGCCCGATCGCGACACGACGTAGAGCTTGCCCTGGTCGTCGCGGTAGAAGCCGGCCACGCCGCCACTCAGCAGGTCCAGGCTCAGGTCGCGCAGGCTGTCGTCCTGGGGCATCAGGCCGAGGGCCTTGTACAGCCGCTCGTTGGCCGCGATGTACTCGGGCGGGGTCTCCTCATCGAACTGCTGCGTGAGCATCGTCCGCAGCTCGGCTTCGCTGATGAGTTGCCGGTCGACGGGCCTGGCCGGTTGCAGGCGACGGATCGAGATGACCTGTTGTTCGATGGTGTCGTAGACGGCGGCCGAGTCATCGCCGGCCGACGGACTGGCCGAGGCCGACGCGGTGGGTACCGCAGTGGCTGTCGGACTCGCTGTGGGCGTCGAGGAGGCGCTGGGCGTCGTCGAACCGCATGCGAACAGCGCCAGGCTGAGCAGGGTTAGGAGCAGGCCGCGCAAGCCGCGTCGGACGCGCACGCTGGACGGGAGCGGCGTGCGAGCGTCATCCATCGGCGGGATTGTCGCATGAGTTCCCATTTCGGCCTCCCGTACGAGCGGCCCAGCCCGACCGGGACCCATGCGCGCACCGAGCTCGTATCGCTTTCTTAATCGGTTGCCGACTCGACCCTGAATCAGCGACCTCTAGTGTTCGGGACGGACGAACCCACAAGGTTCTATCCTCCCTCCCTCGAGACCGGGGGCGCCGATTGGGCAGGCGCCTCCGGTCTTTTCGATTCCTGGAGGGGGCATTCGGCCCGGGCTGCGGCCGCGTAAGCGCCGATGCATCCCGCTGTGTCAGAATCAGGGCGATGGAAGTCACCTGGTACGGACGCACCTGCGTTCGCCTTCGCGGCAAGGATGCCGTCATCGTCACGGATCCGTACCAGGCGGTCGTCGGACCCACTGGGCGTGGTATCACCGGCGATATCGTCACGTTCAGCCACCCGGACGACATGCCCCTGCCGCGCGCCAAGGGCAAACGTTCGCGGGACGGCACGACTCTGCTGCCCACGAGCCTGGAAGATGCTTTCGTCCTGGACGGCCCGGGCGAGTACGAGGTCAAGGAAGTCCTGATCACCGGCGTTCGGACCTACCGGGACGACGCGCGCGGTACGGAACGCGGCAAGCAGGTCTCCTTCGCCGTCGAGGTGGACGGCGTCCATGTCCTCAACCTGGGCGACATCGGGCATCTCCTCTCGGAGGAAAAACTTGGCGACCTTGGGGTCGTGGACATCGCCTGCGTGCCGTTGGGCGGGACCCTGTCGGCGACCCGTGCAGCTGCCTTGATCGCGCAGCTGGACCCCAAGATCGTGATCCCGATGCCGATCTGCGATGACGAGGCCGACTGCGCGGAAGCGGTCGCCAAGTTCTTCCACGAGATGGGCGCCGAGCGAATCACCCAGCCCAAGCTGTCGGTGACCGCGACGAGCCTGCCACTCGAGACGATGACCGTCCTCCTGGAGTCCCGCGGCAAGCAGGTCTGACCCTGGCCTGCGGGCTGTCGGCTACGGCCGGTCCAGCACGATCCGTCCGCGCTTGATGACCGTGCGCACGATGTTGGCGCCCGGCCAGTACGGGATCTGGGTCGTCGTCGGGACGTTCCAGATGACGACGTCGGCGGCCTTGCCAGGCTCGAGCGAACCGATCTCATCCTCCAGCAGCAGCGCGCGCGCGGCGTTGATGGTGACCGCCGCCAGGGTCTCGTCCGGCGTCATCCGCAGGTTCAGGCACGCGGCCGTCATCGCCAGTGGCAAGCTGGCGGTGGGCGAGGTGCCCGGGTTGAAGTCGGTCCCGATGGCGACGGGTACACCCCGCTCGATGAGGCGCCGCGCCGGTGCGTGGTGCTCCTTCATCAGGAACCAGGTCGTCGCCGGGAGCAGGGTCGCCACGATCGGCTGATCGGTGGCGGCCGCAGCCGCGAGGGCGTCGACCCCGGCGTCGGATGGCGCTGCGAGATGATCCGCGGACGCGGCCCTGAGTTCGGCGGCCAGTTCGGCGCCACCGGACGGCAGCAGCTCATCCGCGTGCAGTCGCGGGGTCATGCCGTAGGCGGCCGCGGCCGTCAGGATCCTACGGGATTGGTCCGGGCTGAACACACCGGACTCACAGAAGACGTCGCAGAATCGAGCCCGGCCGTGCGCCGCCACACCGGGCAGTTGCTCCTCGATGACAGAGCGAACGTACGCCTCCACGCCGTCGGGTCGGGCGCGGAACTCGAGCGGGACGGCATGGGCGCCGAGGAACGTGGGGACGATCTCGATCGGACCCTCGCGACCCAACTGCCACGCGACCTCCAGGAGGCGGATCTCTGTCTCGAGGTCCAGGCCGTACCCGGATTTCGCTTCGATCGTCGTCACGCCATGACCCAGCATCTCGTCCAGCCAGCGCCGCCCATGGGCTGTCAGCGCTTCCTGGTCGGCGAGACGGGTCGCCGCCACGGTCGAGAGGATCCCACCGCCGGCCGCGAGGATGTCCATGTACCCGGCCCCTCGTTGCCGGAGGATCAGCTCGTTCTCCCGCGACCCACCGAACAGAAGGTGCGTATGGGGATCGATGAGACCGGGCGTGACGGATCCGCCGGCGGCATCCACGCGGACGAACCGCCCGAGCGGATAGCCCTCCGCCTCGAGCGCCGCCTCCACCTTGGAGCGCGGACCGACCGCGGCGATCCGACCTTCCCAGCAGGCGACGACCGGGCCATCGGAGGCGGCAGGACCGAGCGCCGGGTCCGCCGTCAGCCGGCCCACCTGACCCTGGCCGGGCCCGGACCGGACGCCGCCGGCCATCGTGGCGACCTCAGCTGCGCCGACGATGAGCAGACCGGGGCTGGTCTCGTCGCTCCGGCCGCCCTCGATGACGCGAAAGCCGCCGCTCACCGGACCCGACCCGACCGAGCCGCCTCCAGCCGCAGCTCGAGCGCCTGGAGCGGCGAGAAATCGCGCAGGCGCAGGAACGAAGCTGCAGCAGCCAGACGGGCCTCCACGGGATCGTCCTCGGGCGCCCCGGCCCGGTCGGCGACAGCGAGGAACGCCGCGGTGGGAGCCAGCCCGATCAGCTCGGACTCGGCGAGGTCCACGCCGTCCTCGGCGGCGATGTCGCGGACGGTCTCCCAGACCAGCCACAGCGGGGTGACCGAGAAGTCGAGCACGTTCATGGACACCTGCGCGCGGCGCAGTTCCTCGATCCAGAAGCCATTGCCCTGGACCTTGGGCAACCCGCCACCGGATTCGCGGACCCGACGCGCGATCCGTTTCGCCAGTTCCACGTCCTCCGACGCGAGGTTGATGTTGTAGGCGATCAGGAACGGCCGAGCGCCGACGGCCACGGCGCCGGCGGAGGGGTGCATCCGGGCCGGACCGTAGTCGGGCTCGCGCCCGCGCTGGTCGATCTCCGCTTTGAGGCCCTCGTACTGGCCGCGCCGGACGTCGGAGAGCTTGACCCGCTCGGGGCGTGAGGCGGCCTGGGCGTACAGGAACACGGGCAGGTCGAAGCGGGCGGCGAGCCGCTCCCCGAAGGCCTGGGCCAGGGCCACGCAGTCATCCATCGTGGTGTCTCCGAGCGGCACGAACGGGATGACATCCACGGCCCCGATGCGCGGATGTTCGCCCGTGTGGACGCCCATGTCGATGTCATGGATGGCCGCACCGACCAGCGCTTCAAGCGCCTCCTCGACCGGCTCGTGCTCTCCGGCCAGAGTGAAGACGGATCGGTTGTGGCTCGGGTCGCTGGTTCGATCGAGCAGGTACACGCCGGACACCCTTGAGATGGCCTCGGCCAGGCGATCGACGACGTCGAGTCGGCGGCCTTCGGAGACGTTGGGGACCGATTCGATCAGCACGCGACGATGCTAGTCGTCCCAGGATGTGGCCGTGGCGCCGGACGGGGCGGTGTTCGCGGTCGTCCCGCTGTTGGTGTGCCCGTGCATCGGCTCAAGGACATGCCAGAACCGAATCGACGACGCCGCCGACCCATCTTCCGGCGGATGCGCCCGACCCCGTCCTAGGTGTGACTCCCGAGTAGTCGTTGACCAGCCCAGCGACCGCCAGTGCCGGCGGCTCGCGCCATCGTCATGCCCATGCCTCGCGGCGACCAGCGTCGGTCCTGGAGGGACCGCGATCGTGTCGAACGTGCAGAGGAACCGGCCGGATCCGACATCGAACGTCCTAGTCGCCAAGGTTCACGAGGAACTCGTGCAGATCACGATCCTCACAGGACCGCAGGGCGGTCCGCGGTGAGGCAGACGCTCAGTCCGTTGCGAGCATCGGGACGTTGACGCCGCGCTCCCGGGCGATGTCAATGGCGTGTTCGTAGCCGGCATCGACGTGGCGCAGGACACCCATCGCAGGATCCGTGGTGAGGACCCGTTCCAGCTTCTCGGCGGCCAGCGGCGTGCCGTCTGCGACGACCACCATCCCGGCGTGCTGCGAGTAGCCGATGCCCACGCCGCCACCATGGTGGATGGAGACCCACGTCGCACCGGCTGCGGTGTTCACGAGCGCATTGAGCAACGGCCAGTCGGCGACGGCATCCGAGCCGTCAGCCATGGCCTCCGTCTCGCGGTTGGGAGACGCGACAGACCCGGCATCCAGGTGGTCGCGGCCGATCACGATCGGGGCGCTCACCTCGCCGATCCGGACCAATTCGTTGAAGGCCAGGCCGGCGCGGTGGCGCTCGCCATAGCCCAGCCAGCAGATGCGCGCCGGCAGGCCCTGGAACGGCACCCTGGCCTGGGCCATCGCGATCCAGCGATGCAGTCCGGCATCGTCCGGAAAGAGCTCCAGGACGGCGCGATCCGTCCGGGCGATATCTGCCGGGTCGCCCGACAGGGCCGCCCAGCGGAACGGCCCGCGTCCTTCGCAGAACTGCGGGCGGATGAAGGCCGGAACGAAACCCGGGTAGTCGAACGCGTCCGCGACGCCCGCGTCCTGGGCCTGCGCCCGCAGGTTGTTGCCGTAGTCGAAGACGACCGACCCTGCCCGCTGGAACGCCAGCATCGCCCGGACATGCGCCGCCATCGCGCGCCGTGATCGACGCTGGTATTCGTCGGGAAGCACCGCCCGGAGCTCCAGGGCGTCCGGCAACGTCATCTCGTCCGGGACGTACCCGCCCAGGGCGTCGTGCGCGGAGGTCTGATCCGTGACGAGGTCGAAGGCCTCACCGGCTGCCGCCCAGGCCGGTTCGATCTCGGCCGCGTTGCCGACCAGCGCGATCGAGACGGCCTCGCCCGCGGCGGCGGCGGCGCGCGCCCAGGCCAGCGCTTCGGCCGGGTCGTGCGTCAGCCGATCGACGTAGCCGATGTCGAGCCGTCGGCGAGCCCTGACCTCGTCGACCTCGATGGCGATGCAGACGCCGTCGTTCATCGTGACCGCCAGCGGCTGCGCGCCGCCCATACCGCCCAGTCCGGCGGTCAGTGTCACCGTCCCGCGGAGCGACCCGGCGAAATGCTGACGACCGGCCTCCGCGAACGTTTCGTACGTCCCCTGCAGGATCCCCTGGGTCCCGATGTAGATCCACGACCCGGCGGTCATCTGGCCGTACATCATCAAACCTTTGCGTTCCAGGTCGCGGAAGACGTCCCAGGTCGCCCACTTGCCGACCAGGTTGGAGTTGGCGATGAGGACCCGCGGGGCCCACGGATGCGTGCGCACGACCCCTACGGGCTTGCCCGACTGGACCAGCAGGGTCTCATCGTCGCCGAGTCGCCGCAACTCGCGCACGATGGCGTCAAAGGCCTCCCAGCTCCGGACCGCCCGGCCGGTGCCGCCGTAGACAACAAGGTGATCGGGGTCCTCGGCGACCTCGGGGTCCAGGTTGTTCATGAGCATCCGCAGGACCGCCTCCTGCTGCCAGCCGCGACAGCTCAGCTCGGTCCCGCGTGGGGCGCGGACGGGTCTTGGACCGTGAGCTGGCGTCTCGACTCCCTGCATCGTCGAAGCCTACTCGCCGGACGCCTACTCGCGAAGACCGGCGATGACCTGCTCGCCGAGCCGCAGCTCGCCGACCGCCGTGACCGAGACGATCACGTTCGACTGCTCCAGGTAAACGTGATAGGTGTTGGCTCCATTCGTGCAAGCACCTACGAACGCTCGGTGGGCGCCGATGTCCGCCTCCGAGGTCCCGTTCACCCCGCCGGCCGACGCACACGCGGCCGCGTCGAAGGAGTGGCGGTACGACCCGAAGAAGGCCTCCCGAACGATCCCGTCCTTGAGCTGCAAGACGCTGACGATGGCGATGTCGTCACCGTTCGACGAGCCGGGGACGACAGCGATGGCGACCGCGATGGCCGTCACCGCGATGGCCAGGGAGGGGTCCCCGGCGATCGTGGCAGCCGTGTCCGGGTCACTGACGAGTGCGACGCCGGCGACGGTCACCGGCAACCGGTCCAGCAGGGTCTCGTCCACAGCCACCGCCGGCGACGGCATCGGGCTCTGGGTAGGGGTCGGCGCCTGGGTGGGCGGGGCCGTGGTCGCGGCCGTGGTCGCGGCCGTGGGCGAGGCGGTCGGCGGCTCGGCACTCGGGTTCGCACCGGATCCGCAGGCCACCGTCGCGAGCAGGAACGGGAGCAAGGCAACACTCCGGAAGGGTGCGATCCTCATCCCAACTCCAGGCGCATCACGGGGAAGCGCGGGTCGTCCACGGCAAGGTCGAATCCGGCTTCCTCCCAGAATGTCGGGCTGGCGCCGCTGGTCGCCTCGCGCCGCACGCCGATCTCGGGATACGCCTCGACAGCCGCAAAGCCGCGCGCGGCCAGGTCCTCGCAGACGATCCGGACCAGCCGCAGGCCGACGCCCTCATGGCGGGCTGCGGGGACCGTGGCGATGCAGGTGATGACGGCGGGCAAGGGCGCGTCCGGAAGCTGCGGATACAGGTCGCGTGTCCGCTGGGCTCGTGGGTAGGCGGTCAACGGCCCGAACTGACAGTACGCGAGCGTCTCGTCTCCCCGAACGAGGACTTTGGCATAGCTCCCGACGACGCCGGCGCCCCTGACCAGCAAGCGCAGCTTGCGCGGTGCGGTCGCCGGGACGGGCGGCGCGGCCCTGGGCGGCGGAGCGAATGGGTTGTCGGACGCGTGATCGTCAAGATCCGCGAACGGGTTGCGAGGCCCGGGCGATGCCGCTCTGGCGAAGGGGTTTGCGGGAGGACCGGATGGATCGTCCCTGAGGAACGGGTTGCCTGACGACGAGGCGCCGATCGTCCGCGAAGGCGGAAGGGTCGGCGTCAGCCAGTCGAGGCGGGCGGCCTTCGACCCATGCACGTCGTCCTCCCAGTAGTCGCACGAGCGATGATCGAACCCGGGGTCCGTACAAGGCGGCAGCCGACCGAAGGTAGCCTCATCCGTGACGTCTAGCGCCTGCAGATCATCCATTTGTACCTGAGTCTACGAGGGCGGGCGTTTGCTAGAGTGCCGGCACGACCCCCGGGCTGGGCCGTCGACGGTCCACGGACCGGTGAGCGACAACGAACCTGGAGGCCTTCGGGAGAGATGGTGGCCACGAGCACGGCGGACCCGTACACGATCCTCGGCGTGGACCGATCGGCCGGTGACGACGTCATCGCTGCGGCGCATAAGCGGCTGGCCCGGACATTCCATCCCGATATCGCCGGGGATGGGGCGACGGTCGCGATGATGGGGATCAATGCCGCATTCGACCGGATCCGCGATCGCCGGCGCCGCGCCGCGTACGCCGTACAGGAGTCCGGGGAACGCGCCGACGCGTCCACCGCGTGGTATCGAACGAACCGTGCCAGCGCCCCGGCTCCCGCGACGTGGGGCCGATCCCCCGAGCCGGGCTTCGACTGGGCTCCTGAACGCGATGGCACCGGCGGCGCCGGCGAGCCGCCAGGGCGCCCGTCGGGCTCCGTCCTGCCGTTCGGCCGCCACATCGGCTGGTCGCTAGGCGAGATCGCTCGACTGGACCCTGGCTACCTGGTGTGGCTGGAGCACCGTCGCGAGGGCCTTGCGTACCTGGACGAGATCGACCGGACGCTGCGCACGATCGGGTTCCGCAAGGTCCAGGACCTGGATCCCGTCAAGAAGAGCCGCTTCGGCCTCTGACGGCTAGCGGACCAGGTCGACCAGCGCGCCGTCGTGGACGATCTCCGTCGCGGCGGCCAGATCCGGTCCGGGCTCACGATCCGCGTCTAGATGGGCGACCTTGTCCCGGATGCGCCCGAGCGCGACCGCTACGCCGGCCCCGGGCGTCGCGCCCGGCACGAGCCCGAGGCGGAGGTCCAGGGCCTGCGCCGCCAGCAGCAGCTCGATCGCCACGATCCGCTCGACGCCCTGCAGGACGGCGCGCGCGTGGCGGGCGGCGATCGACCCCATCGAGACGTGGTCCTCCTGGTTGGCGCTCGTCGGGATCGAATCCACCGATGCCGGATGGGCGAGCACCTTGTGCTCGGAGACCAGGGCCGCCGCCGTGTACTGGTAGATCATCATCCCGGAATCGATCCCGGACGATGCAGCCAGGAACGGGGGCAAGCCACCGTTCAGGCGCGCGTCGACGAGCAGGGCGGACCGGCGTTCGCTGATCGACCCGAGTTCCGCGAGGGCCATCTTGGCGAAGTCGAGCGCCAGGGCGATCGGTTCCCCATGGAAGTTGCCGCCGCTGATGACCTGGCCGCCTCCGGTCGCCATCGTGTCCGCCGCGACGACACCGCCGCCGGGGAAGACGAGTGGGTTGTCTGTGGCGGAGTTCAGCTCGATGTCCAGGACCCGTCGCAAGTGGTCCAGTGCGTCGCGAACGGCGCCGTGGACCTGGGGCACGCAGCGCAGCGAATACGGATCCTGGACCTTGTGCGCCGAGGCGTGGTGGCCGGTCTGGAGTGTGCTGTCGCGCAGGAGATGACGCAGTTCCGCGGCCACCGAGATCTGGCCGGGATGGGGCCTCGCGAGCTGGTAGGCGGCGGCGAACGCCACGTCCGTCCCCAGCATGGCCTCCACGGTCATCGCCGCGGCGACGTTGGCCGTATGCACGAGCCGGTCGGCATCGGCGAGGAGCAGGGCGCCGATCGCGCCCATCATCTGGGTCCCGTTCAGCAGCGCGAGGCCCTCCTTGGCCTCGAGCGTGAGCGAAGCCAGGCCCGCCTCCCGCAGGGCTTCGGCCGCCGGCAGGACCGTCCCGTCCACCTCAACCTGGCCGCGCCCGATAAGGGGTAACGCGAGATGCGCTAGCGGGGCCAGGTCGCCGGACGCCCCGACACTGCCCTGTTCCGGCACGACCGGATGCAGGCCGTGGGCGAGCATCGCGAGGATCGCGTCCACCACGATCGGCCGACAACCGCTATGGCCCAGGGCGAGCGTGTTGGCGCGGAGGAGCAGCATCGCCCGGACGATCTCGCGCGGGAAGGCCTGCCCGACGCCCGCAGCATGGCTCATCAGCAGGTTCTGCTGAAGCTGGCCGGCGTGGGCTGGATCGATGAACGTCGTGGCAAGGTCACCGAACCCGGTCGTCACGCCATAGACGACGGCGCCCTCGGCGACCAGCGCTTCGATGACATCCCGGGCTTCCTGCATCCGCTCACGCGCGTGGACGTCCAGTGCGACCGTCGCGCCATGGCGTGCGACCGCTTCGACGTCGGCGATGCTGAGGTCGGCTCCGGTCAGGATGACCGTCGAGGCGCTGGTGCCGCGGTCGGTGCCGCGGTCCGGGTCTCGATGCGGGACGTTCTGGTCGGTCACGGTTCCGAGGATAGTCGGCTATGCTCCCGACCGTGTTCGACTTTCTGAACGGGCCGGTCCGCGATCTGGTCACCCTGGTCTACGAGGCGGTCGGTTACCTCGGAGTCGCACTGTGGGTGGCACTTGAGAGCGTGGTCATCCCGATCCCCTCGGAGCTGGTCTTGCCGTTCGCCGGATTCCTCGTTGGTGAAGGCACGGCGCTCGAGCCGATCACCGGACAGCCGTGGAACTTCTGGCTGACCGTCCTGGCCGGCACCTTCGGGGCGACGGCAGGCGCCCTCATCGCCTATGGCATCGGGGCCTGGGGCGGTCGGCCGCTCCTGGAGCGCTGGGGCCGGTACATCGGTGTCACGCCGGCGGACCTGGACAAGGCCGACGACTTCTTCGCCCGCCATGGCGATGCAGCCAGCTTCTTCGGGCGGATGATCCCGGTCATCCGCTCCCTGGTCTCGTTCGCCGCCGGGATAGCGCACATGCCGTTGCGCAAGTTCACTGTCTTCACCTTCCTCGGTTCGCTGCCGTGGACGGCACTGCTCGTCTTCGCCGGCGTCCAGCTCGGCGCGAACTGGGAGGCGGTCGGCGCCTGGCTCAAGCGATCCGAGTACGCGATCATCGGCGTGCTGGTCGTGATCGTCCTCGCCTGGATCTGGCTTCGGATCATCAAGCCGCGCCGGGCCGCACGCGCGAACGGCTAGGTCCGCTCCTCGGGCGGACGAACGTTGCGAAACTCGCGGAAGATGAGCAGGTCGTACAGGATCTTGAGGCTGCCCGCCAGGTAGAAGGGCAGGGCGGCGTAGCCCGCGCTGGCCATCATCACGCTCGAGAGTGACGGGGAGATCGCCGCGCCGGCCGTCTTGGCGACCCCGGTCACGCCGGCTGCTGCGGAGCGTTCGTCCGGTTCCACCACGGCCATGACGTACGACTGCCGTGTGGGGACATCCATCTGGCTCAGGCTGTAGCGCAGCAGCAGGACAAGGACCGCGAGCGGCAGCGTGGGCATCAGCGGGACCAGGATCAGCAGCACGTTGGATGGGAGATGCGTGAAGACCATGGTGTTGATCAGGCCGAACCGCGCCGCGATCCGTGCCGCGGACAGCGATGAGCCGGCCGCCAGCAGGTTGGCGCCGAAGAAGATGAACCCAAGCTGCACGGGGTCGGCCCTGAACTGCACGTGGAACCAGTAGGCCATCAGACTCTGCGGGATGAAGCCACCGCCGAATGAGTCGAGCGAAAACAGCACGGACATCTTCAGGACGATGGCCTTGGACTTGTGGAGCCCAAGGCGTCGGCGGATCCCATCGTTCACGATGGCGCTCGATGGCGGCTCGACGCCCGGACCCAACGCCCAGGATCCAGCGATCATGGCCACCCCGATGACGGCGTAGCCGACGACGATCGCCCGATAGGCATCGACCGGTGTGGCGCCACCGTTCAGCAGCGCCTGGCTGAACAGGCCGGCCCCGAGCGCGCCGGACGCCGTGGCGACATACCCGACGAGGTTGTACCAGGCGAACGTCGCAGTCCGTCGGACATCGTGGACGGTCTGCGACAGAGCCGCCTGCTCGACGGCGAGGAACGGGCCCACTTCGTTGCCGGTCGGCGAGATGACCCCGATGGCGCCAGCCAGGATCAGGAGGGGCAGCCAGGTCGTGGAGGCGAAGACGACCCCGGCGAGGACCATGAGACCGGCGCCGGCGATCAGGACGCGGCGCCGGCCAAGGCGATCGGCATGCGTCGTCAGCCACAGCGAGATGATGGTGTCGCCGACGAGAGTCAGCGTCAGGACGAGTCCCACCGCCAGCGGATCCAGGCCGATCGCGACCAGGTACAGGACGAGGACCACGGCCAGGAACCCGTAGCCGAACATCCGGGCGATCCGCGTCGCGAACAGGATGCGGCCGTTGCGGTCGAGGCCGCGGAGGCTGGCGACAAGCCCAGGATCTGGCGGCTGGATGGTCACGGCAGGAGTCTAGGGGTCCCCGTCGCGGGCCACACTCTCGGGACGCGTCTGCGAGAATGCCCGCGGAGATCGGAGGCCAGACGATGCATACGGATCCACACGGCACGGACATCCCCGGACATGCCGATGCGGTCGACCATCACGCGACGGACGACCACGGTCTCGACCACGGGCACGACGACCACGCCCATGCTGACGAGGCGCTCGGGCCGATCGACCTGCGCGCGTGGGGTGCTGCGCTGGTCGGCGTCGTGCTGGGCGCCGTCGTCGCCGTCTGCTTTGCGCTGTCGAGCGGCGCCCAGGGCTGAGCCGGCGCCTTGGCTGTGATTCCCGCATAGGTCGTCGACCGACCCATCGATCGCCGGGACTGCTCCGGTCCTGGAGGGACCGCGATCGTGTCGAACGTGCATCGCCACCGGCCAGATCCGACATCGAACGGCGCGATCGTCAAGGTTCACGAGGAACTCGTGCCGATCTCGATCCTCACAGGACCGCGGGGCGCTCCGCGGCGAGGCGCTCCGCGGCGAGGTCCGCGGCCTAGAACAGCCCCACGACGTTGCCGTCGGCGTCGATATCGATCTTCTCGCCGCCCGGTCGTGACGGGAGCCCCGGCATCGTCCGCATGTCGCCGCAGATCGGAGTGATGAAGCCGGCCCCGGCCGACAGGCGGATCTCGCGGATCGGGACGGTGAAGCCGGTCGGGCGATTCTTGAGCGCGGCATCGTGACTCAGCGAGTACTGGGTCTTGGCCATGCAGATGGGGAGGTGGCCGTACCCAAGGTCCTCGTACTGCTTGAGCGACTTGCGGGCCGCCGGCAGGTATTCGACGCCATCCGCCCCGTAGATCCTCGTCGCGATCGTGTGGATCTTGTCGGCAAGGGCCATCTCGTCCGGATAGAGGAGCTGGAACGCCGCTGACCCGTCGTTGGTAGCCTCCCAGACGGCCGCGGCCAGATCGGTCGCGCCCTTGCCACCGTCCGTGAAATGGGTCGCGACGACGGCTGCTCGGGCCCCCGCGGCCAGGGCGACTTCGCGGATCGCTTCGACCTCGGCGGGGGTGTCGGTGGGAAACGAGTTGATCGCTACGACCGCGGGGATGCCGAAGATCGTCACGTTCTCGATCTGTTTCGCGAGGTTCTGCGCGCCGAGGCGGACCGCCTCCACGTTCTCCTCGAGGAGCGCAGGATCCAACGGCTTGCCGGCCACGATCTTGCCGACACCGCCGTGCATCTTGAGCGCCCGGACCGTGGCGACCACCACGGCGGCATCTGGAGCGAGCCCCGATGCACGGCACTTGATATCGAAGAACTTCTCGGCGCCCATGTCCGCCCCGAAGCCGGCCTCGGTACAGACGATGTCGTTGGTGACGAGCGCCAGCCGGTCCGCGATTATCGAGTTGTTGCCATGGGCGATGTTCGCGAATGGCCCAGCGTGGACGAAGGCTGGACCGCCCTCGAGCGTCTGGAGCAGGTTCGGCTTCAGGGCATCGCGCAGAAGGACGGCCATGGACCCGGCGACACCGACGTCCTCGGCCGTGACCGGCTTGCCCTCGACCGTGGTGGCGAGGACGATCCGTCCGAGGCGTGCCCGCAGGTCCTGCAGGTCCGTGGCGAGCGCGAGGACGGCCATGACCTCCGACCCGACCGTGATGACGAACTCGGTCTCGCGCGGGACACCATCCTCGCGCCCGCCCAGACCGATCACGACATGGCGCAGCGCGCGATCGCTGATGTCGAGGACCCGCGGCCACAGGATCCCCTGAGGGTCGATGCCCAGTGGGTTCTTGTGGTGGAGGCTGTTGTCGAGGAAGGCCCCAGCCAGGTTGTGGGCCGCCCCGATCGCGTGCACGTCACCCGTGAGATGGAGGTTGAAGTCCTCCATCGGGATGACCTGGCTGTACCCGCCGCCGGCGGCGCCGCCCTTGATCCCGAAGACCGGTCCGAGCGACGGCTGGCGGATGCACACCGCGGCCTTGCGTCCGATGGCATTGAGGCCCTGCGCCAGGCCGACGGTCGTCGTCGACTTGCCCTCACCGAGAGGCGTCGGGGTGATCGCAGTCACGACGACGTACTTGCCGCGCGGCCGCTCGCCCTCGAGCCTTCGGATGGCGTCCAGGGTGACCTTGGCCTTGACCGGGCCGTACAGCTCCAGGTCGCCGTCGACCAGGCCGAGGTCCCGAGCGACGTCCACGATCGGACGTGGCGTGACGGCTCGGGCGATCTCGAGATCGGATGGGAACGACATCAGACTCCTCGACTTGAGACGGGTTGGTCGTCGGCCTGGCGTTGGGCGGCCCGGACGAGATGGCTCAGGAGCAATGCATTGGTCAACGGCCCGATCCCACCCGGGACCGGGGTGATCGCGGAGGCGACCTGCACGGCCGACGCGAAGTCGACGTCTCCGACGAGCACGCCGTCGACGACGTTGATGCCCACGTCCACGACGACGACGCCGGGCTTCAGCATCGCACCGGTGACGAGCCCGGGCTTGCCGGCCGCGACGACCACGATGTCCGCCTGGCCGACGTGCGCAGCGAGGTCCCGGGTCTTCGAGTGGCAGACGGTGACGGTCGCGTCCTCGCGCACGAGCAGGAACGCCGCAGGCATCCCCACGACCGGCGACCGGCCGACGACGACCGCGCTGCGACCGGCCATCGGGATGCCTGATCGGCGCAGGATCTCGACCGCGGCATGGGCGGTGGCCGGCAGGAATCCCTCATATCCGAGTCGGAGCAGGCCGGCGTTCAGCGGATGGATCCCGTCGATGTCCTTCGCTGGATCGATCGCATCGACCACGGCCCTGAGCCGCATCCCGCGCGGCAGCGGCATCTGCACGATGACGCCATCGACCGTCGGGTCGGCGTTGAGCTCGCGGATCGTGGCGGTCACGGACGCCTCCGTCGCCTCGCCCTCCAGCTCCGTGAATCCGGCATCGATGCCTACCTTGGCGCAGCCCCGCAGGATCCGCTCGAGATAGACCATCGACGGCGCATCGCGTCCGACGATCACGACCCGCAGGCCGGGTGGACGACCCTCGGTCCGGACGAACGCGGCCACGTCCGCGGCAACGCCCTCGCGGATCTCAGCGGCGATCGGGCCGCCCTCCAGCAGCCGAGCGGTCAACTCGGAGCCGGCGGATCGAGCGGGTCGCGGGCTGCTCCCTCCGCGACCGCCTGTCGCGCGGACCCGGCCAGTCGCTCCACCTCGTCCAGCGCAGCGGTGACATGGAGCATCACGGACCCTTCCCAGTCCGGGTCGCCGACAGATGGCAGGTTGATCATCACGTTCGCGGCGGCGCCTCGGGCGGCGGCCTCGCCCAGGAGCGACGCAACGGACAGATCGCTCGAGGCATTGACATTGCTTCGTCCGGCGAGCGCTTCGGCGGCCCCGACAAGCTTGATACACGCGTCCAGGCAGGCTAGCGGGACCTCGGTCGCCGCCCGAGCGGCTCGTTGCAACGCGACCTTGCGCGAGGCCTGCTCTTCCTGCGTCTCCTTGGGCAGCTTCAGGGCCGCCGAGAAGCGCGCATACGCAGCCGCGTCTTCGTCCGCCAGGGTGAGGAACCGATCGGCCAGACCGAGACCGGTTTCGCGCGCCCAGGCCAGCAGATCGACATGGTCGGCGTACCTCGGCCGACCTTCCGACAGGGATGCGACCATCGCCACGAGGCTTGCTCCAAGGCTGGCCGCGACCGCCGAGGCGCTGCCACCGCCGGGTACGGGCTCGGCCGAGGACAGTCGTGTCGTGAAGTCGTCCAGGGTCAGGTCGCGGAACCGGGCGGCTGCTTCGTCACTCACTCCGGAGATTGTAAGTTCCGTGGGCCTTGACGTGGGGCTGCAGGCCGGGCGTCGGAACAGGGCGGGCACGGTACCGGCGTGCCCGCCCCAGGACCGACGAGGTGCCGACGCGGTGGGAGGGAGTCCCGTCGCCGGCCGGGGATGCGGCGGTCAGGCGGCCTTGGGCGCCTGGTCGTCGAGACCGGTCACCGTCCAGCGTCGCGATCGGTGCAGGTAGGTGAGCGCCAGTCGTGCGTTCGCGGTCTCGACTTCGAAGAGGGTCCGCGGACCCGTGATGACGGGGTAGGCGGCGGCCTCTTCACGAACGGCGACAAGGCGCGTGACCGTGAGTCGCTCGTCACCCCAAGTGACTTCGCGAGGTCGGCCATCGAACCAGTCGGTCCGGACTTGGACCGCTACCGGCTCCATGCGGATGAATGCCATCTGGATGGCTCCTTTCCGGGGACGGATGCCCTGGGTCGTGTCGTCCGGGGCACTCGTCCGACAGAACGTCTGTTCGATTACGACGTCACCGTAGACCGAACAGGTGTTCGATGTCAAGCGTCGTCTGGAGGAATGTCGTCGAGGTCCGTGTCACCTTGGTTGTCACGATCCGGCTGACTCCCGTAAGGATCGCCCTCTGCGTCCGTGGGCACGCCGCGAGCCCGCCGATCGAGCGGATTGCGCGGGTCCCGCTCGAACGGAGCGGGCAGTTTCGCGTCGATCAGGCGTGCCCGGGTCATCGCTTCATCGCCGTACCGCCGGCGGACGGCGTCGGCCGCCTCGATCGCCCGGCGATGGCGCGGGTCGTCCGCCTCGAACAGCGACAACTGTTCCCGCTCGCCGAGGTTGGACGCTGTCACGCCGAGCAGCCGGACCTTCCCGCCACGCGCCCGGATCGCCGCGACCTCCGGCCTGGCCAGCTGGAGCGCCACCTCGAAGATCCGTTCGGTCATGTCTGTGGGTGCAGGCAGCGTCTTCTGGCGGCTGAGCGTCTCGAACGAGCTGTCGCGCATCCGGATCGCGATCGTCGCGGCCCGGACACCCGCCGAGCGCAGGCGCCCGCCGACGCCGTCCGACATCGCGAGCAGCGTCCGCTCGATGATCTCGCGGTCCGTCGTATCGACGTCGAAGGTGTGCTCGTGCCCGACGGACTTGGCTGGATCGCCATCGTGGACGGGATCCGAGTCGATGCCCCGCGCTCGCTCGGCGAGCGACGCGCCATGCTTGCCGAAGCGGCTTTCGATGACGTCTGCCGGGAGTGCGGCCAGGTCGCCGATGGTGCGCACGCCGTAGTCGGCGAGCACGATCGCCGTCTTGGCCCCGACGCCCCATAGCCGGCCGATCGGCAGTGGCGCCAGGAAGGCGGCCTCCTCACCGGGGGGGCAGACGACCAGTCCATCGGGCTTGCGCAGATCCGAGCCCACCTTCGCCACCAGCTTGTTGGTCGCCACCCCGACCGACGCCGTGAGCCCGATGTCCGCCGTGACTGCCGCCTTGATCCGAGCCGCGATCGTGGGCCCGTCGCCGAACAACGCCAGCGATCCGGTGACGTCCAGGAACGCCTCGTCGATCGAGATGGGCTCCATCTGCGGCGTGAACCGTCGAAGGATGGCCATCACGTCGCGACTCGCCTGCTGGTAGCGGCGCCCATCCACCGTCAGGAACACGCCCTGCGGGCATCGGCGGCTCGCCTCGCTCAGCGACATGGCCGAATGGACACCGAACGCTCGGGCCTCGTAGCTGGCCGCCGAGACGACCCCGCGGCCGCCCGGCTCGCCGCCCACGATCACCGGACGACCGCGCAACTCCGGGTGGTCGCGCTGCTCGACGGACGCGAAGAAGGCGTCCAGGTCCACGTGCAGGATCGTCCGGTGAGCCATCGTCGCTATCATCGTCCCGCTGTGGAACCCCTTGTCGGATCCGTCGCCACCGCCCCCGAACCCGACGACATGACGGGCGCGGCGTCGACCCCATCCGCGGCCTCCATCGGAACGGGCCTGGCCGCGATCGGCCTTGGCGCGATCCTTGCCTGGCAATTCCCGGCGGCCGCCATCGTCCTCGTCTGGCCGATCCTCTTCGTCGTCCCCGGCTGGGTCGTCATCCGCCGAGTCGTGCCGGACCTGCCCATGCCCGGCGCGGTCGGCGGCGCGATCGTCATCAGCGTCTACGCCTCGGCCCACCTCGTGAACGTCGTGGCGCGCGTCGCCGGCTTCGGGCGGGCGTCGATCATCGTCAGCGCGATCCTGCTGGCCGTGGCGGCGGGCACGGCCGCCGGGCTCAGGCCTGGGTGGCTGGCGCCGTTCCGCTGGCCCTCCGTCGCTGGTGTCGGCCGCGCATGGCGCGCGGATCGGCCGGCCTGGATCGTGGCCGGGTCCGTAGGGGCGGTCGTCCTCATCGTGTTGCTCGGCAACGGCTGGCGACTGGGCCCGGACGGCTGGGTGACCGGCGGCTGGAACTGGAGCGACCTCCTGGTCCATGTCGCGATCGGATCGAGCATCGCTGCCGGCAATTTCCCGCCACAAGTCCCGTACGTCGTCGGCGAGCCGCTGACCTACCACTGGTTCGCGGACTTCCACGGGGCGATCACCGCGACCGCCGCGGGAGCCGACATCATCCCGGTGTACTTCCTGACCAGCGGCCTGTTCGCGGCGGTCCTGGCGCTCGTCACCTGGGCGCTGGCCCTGCGCCTCACGAGCGACCGGCGTGTGGCGACCATCGCCACCATCCTCGTGTGCGTCGGAGGCGGGCTCGGCTGGATCCGACTCGTCGGCGATCTCATGGCCGGGAACGGCGGGATCCTGGACCTGGTCAGCCACCACCCGTACGACAACACCTGGGAGGACAGCTGGCCGTTCTTTCGGATCGCGTCCATCTTCGGGACCGGGCTGCTCCCCCATCGCGCCACGACCCTGGGGCTACCCGGGCTGGTGACCGCGATCCTGCTCGTCGTCACGTGCCTGGACCGGCGACCGCTGGGCGTGCTGTTGGCCGGTGTCCTGGCGGCGATGCTCGCACCGTTCCAGTTCTTCGCATTCCCGGCGACCTACCTCATCGTCGGGCTGTACGTGGTCACGACCGGCGCCTGGCGATCCAAGACGATCGGGCGCGACGCTGCCCTGTTCCTGGCCCCGGTCGTGCTCGCACTGCCGTTCATCGTGGGGGCCATCGAGCGGCAGGGCGATGTCGGGGCGTTCCGGTTCGTGTTCGGCTGGAGCGAGGCCCGCTTCCGCGACGGACCCGGGGCCGCGGCGTTCTTCTTCCTGACCAACCTTGGCATCCCGCTCGTCCTGGCCGTCGCTGCGGCTGTGACCGCACGCGGTTTGCGCACGCGCTGGTTCCTCGTCGCCTGGGCGGTCGCCCTGTTCATCGTCCCCAACGTGGTCGTCGTCAGCGCCGTCGAATTCGACATGAACAAGTACTTCCAGATCATGTGGATCGCCGTGGCGATCCTCGCCGCCTGGCTCATCCGCGGCTGGCCGAGGCCACTCATCGTGGCGATCCTGATCGTGTGCGCCATCTCACCCGCGCTCATCGCGGTGTGGCACGTCCGCTCGACGGTGGTCGCCGTGACTGAGCCGCAGGAGCGGGCCGCGCGCTGGATCGCCGCGAACACGCCGGAACGATCGGTCTTCGTGACCGATGCGTTCATCAACAGCCCGATCGACCTCGCCGGGCGCCTGCGGATCTCGACGTTCGGGCCGTACGTGTCGAACCTGGGCTACGACCCGGTCCCGCGCGAGGCGGACATCACGGCGATCTACTGCGAAGGTCCGGCAGTCGCGGTCGAGCTGATGGCGCGCTACGGCGCCACCTTCGTCCTGTCGAGCGGCGGCGTCCCGTGCGATCCGGGCGTCACCCAGACCGACTTTGGTACGAGCCCGCTGTTCGAGACCGTCTACGACCTCGATGGTGTGGCGGTCTGGCGGTTGCGCGCGCCGTGATCGCGAGCCGCGCTGCTATCCTGCCGGTCGTGCTGCCCGAAGCGCCGACGCCAGGACCCGAGGACTCGACCTCGAAGGCAGCCTCAGCGACGGCGGAGCCGCCCACCCCGCGTCGCCGCCGAACCCTTCGCCGAAGCGATCTCCTGTTCCTGATCGCCCTTGTCGTGCTTGCTGGCAGTCTGCGCCTGGTCGATCTGGACCGGAATCCGCCGGAGCTCTTCGAGGACGAACTCTCGGGCGTTGTCTCCGCATGGTCGATCGCTACGACGGGGCACGACGTGGGGCGAACCGTCCTGCCGTTCATGGTCACCCGCCTCGAACTCAAGCAGCCGATCTACTTCCTGGCGACCGTCCCGTTCCAGGCCGTCCTCGGGAATGGGACGCTCGCCGTCCGGCTGCCCGCTGTCCTCTTCGGGGTGGCGTCGACGCTGTTGATCGTGTGGCTGCTGGTCATCCTGCGCGCCGGCCGCCGCGTGGCGCTCCTTGGTGGGATCCTGTTCGCCATCAGTCCGTGGGCGATCCACTACGCGCGCGCCGGATGGGAGCCCGCGGCATTCCTGCCGTTCACGCTGGCCGGGACCGGGCTGCTGTGGCTCGGCCTGCAGCAGCACCGGCGATGGACCACGATCGCCGCGGCAGCAGTCCTCGCATTCGGCGCATACACCTACCACCCGGCCCTCTTGATGCATGTCGTGCTGGCCGTGACCGTGACGGTGATCCAGGCGCGGAGCCTGCAGCGATCGGACCTGGCGAACCTCGGGATCGGGGCGGCCGTCGCGATCCTGATCCTGGTCCCATATGGAGTCGCCATCCAGGATCCGCTGTTCCTGCAGCGGACCCGGGCCCTGTCCGTGTTCCGGTACGGTGTCACGTCCGACGCACTGCGATTGGCATGGGGCGACTTCTGGGCCCAGTGGTCGCCGGCCTACCTGATCGGAGGTGCGGCGCCCAATCCCAGGATCAACCCTGGGATCCTGGTGTACGCCTGGACCGTGCCGTTCCTGGTCCTCGGGCTGGACCGCCTCGCGCACCGGCGCCGGCGCGAGGACCTCCTGCTGCTCGCCTGGCTGATCCTGGGCGCCCTGCCTGCCGCGATCAGTGACGACAGGACGACGCCACACGCGGCACGTGGCCTGGCCGCGCTTCCTGCCCTCGTGATGATCACCGCGATCGGCCTCGGACGGGCCGTGCGATGGCTGAGCGCAGGCGACTGGTCGTACCGGTCCAGACGGCTGGCCGCGGC
Organism: Candidatus Limnocylindrales bacterium; assembly: GCA_046593725.1. GTDB lineage: Bacteria > Chloroflexota > Limnocylindria > Limnocylindrales > CSP1-4 > SPCO01. Next base: position 7,172 of record JBKJQY010000044.1, on the reverse strand, counting down.
CGGCGTCCTCGCCATCGCCGTGGTGTCGCTCGCATCATTCGAGCGGACCTATCTCGGGGAGTACGTGCTCCGGTCGGCCAACTGGTGGGGGTACGGCTCCGGTGCGGCCCTGCGCACGGCCGGCGCGACCGTCCCGCCCGACGGACAGCTCTGCATCGCGACACCCGACATCAGCGGGTTGACGTTCACCCAGCAGGTGATCTACTACCTGCCGGATCATCCGTTCACGGTCCATCGGGGACTCGGCGATGCGGCGTGCCAGCAGCCGGGCACATACCTGCTCGCCCTGTCGGACCGGGATCTGGACGTGTCCGTGTCCGAGATCGCGACCATCCCGGGCATCGCGGGCAAGCCGCTGTTCCGACTCTCGCGGGTCGACGGTCCCTGAGCGGGACCGCGTCGATCAGCCCTTCGGCTCGACGATGATCGTGACCTCAGGGGTCATCCCCGAGAACACCTTGATCGCGACCTTGTACGTGCCGAGCGACTTGAGCGGCTCCTCGAGATCGATCTTGTGGCGATCCACGTCGATCCCGCGGCGGGCCAGGGCGTCGGCGATGTCCTTGGACGTGATGGAGCCGTACAGCTTGCCGCCGTCGCCGACCTTCACGCCCATCGTGAGGGTCGTGCTGGCGATGCGGGTCGCGGCGATCTCGGCGTCGGCGCGCTCGCGGACTCGCTTGTCCTCGCGGCTGGCGATGTCGTGCTGCCAGGCGCGATAGGCGCCGCCGGCGGCCGGCACGGCGAGCTGCTGCGGGATCAGGAAGTTCGTGGCGAAGCCGTCGGCGACCTGCTTCATCTCGCCGCTCTTGCCCAGCTTGGCAACGTCCTTGGTCAGGATGACCTTCACGCGATCGATTCCTCCTTGTTGATCCAGGCCCGGATCCGTGGGCCAAGACCGAGTCGTTCCAGACCGTGCCGTGCTTCGACGACGAGGGCTGGGATCCGGCGGATGGTCCGCCGGACCGGGCCCGGCGTCAAGCGCCGGATCTGGGCCATGTCATGTTCGAACGCGGCGCGCTCGATCCCCAGCTCGTCCAGTTTCTCATGAAGGACAGCTTCAGGGACGCCATCGAAGAAGAACTCGACCGCGAGCACCAGGACGATCAGGTCGTCCACGCCCCCGATGATCGGGATGTCGTCAGGGATGAGGTCCCGTCCCAGCGCGATGTAGGCGGCCGCGGCCGGCAGGAGGGCCTTGCGGGCCACCGGCATCCGCTCGTCGAACGCCAATGCCGCCGCGAGCCGGGCGTACAGCGGTGCGCGGCTCGCGATCGGCAGGAAGGCCATCATGGTGAGTGACCGTCCGATCGCGGCCCGACCCGTGGATCGCCTGCGTCGTGTCGTCGTGCGCGCCATGCGCGTAAGGAACCTCCTCGTCCGGGGTGGCGGAGTCTAGCAGCACACGCCGGTTCCTTGACATCGAACGTCCGTTCGGTATGATGGCGACAGCCAAAGGAGGCGCGAGTGACCAAGCACGACGCCGAACGCAAGCTCAAGATCCTGGACTTCATCGCGGCGACGCTGCGCGCGCGGGGCTATCCACCGTCCGTCCGCGAGATCGCCCGGGCCGTCGGACTGGCGTCCACGTCGGCCGTCCATCACCATCTGCAGATCCTCGTTCGCGATGGCTACCTGCAACGCGATGAGACGGATCGGGACGACCTGGGCCCCGGCGTCAAGCACGGCTCACTCTCCCGGGCGATCCGGCTGACCCCGTCGGCGGCGTTACGTCTCGGCCTGACCACGGAGCTCGTACCGCAGGCGGTCGCCGCGGACGCCCGCATCCTGCCGATCATCGGCGAGATCGCCGCCGGTGGACCCATCGAGGCCTATCAGGACGCATCGGAGACGATCGCCGTTCCGGACATGCTGGCACCAGGCGGGGACGCGTATGTGCTCAAGGTCCGTGGCGACTCCATGATCGAGGCGCACATCGCCGATGGCGACTTCGTCCTCATCCGACCGCAGCAGACCGCCAAGAACGGGGACATCGTCGTCGCCCAGGTGGATGAGAACGCGGTCACGCTCAAGCGATTCTTCAAGGAGAAGGACAAGATCCGACTCCAGCCCGCAAACCCGGCCTATCCCGCGCTGTACTACGACGATGTACGCATCCAAGGGAAATTGATCGGCGTGATCCGCAGACTCGACTAGCCGTCCTCATCTCGGCCCATGGCGGCGTTGGCGGGTTCCGCCGCTCGCTCACGCACAGACGTGCGCTCGCTTTCTTGCTCACCTGCCGCCTTGCCCTGGGCCGTCTGAAGATGGCTTGAGAACGGTCGGCTCTACGGGTTGTCCACGGTTCATCAACACCGCATCGGCCCATGCACAAAGGTCGTGGATGGATTTCGGGGATAAGCCCCTAGTCTCCTGACTCCGATTCCGCGACAGTCGATCCACACGACTTCAGCACATCTCGGGGACCCATGATCGACCGCCTACCGCCGCAGAGTCTTGAGGCCGAGCAGTCCGTGCTCGGCGCGATCCTGATCGACCGGGATGCGGTCGTAGAGGTCGCGGAGTTCCTGCGGCCGCAGGACTTCTATCGACAAGCCAACGCCCGGATCTACGCAGCGATCCTGGAGCTGTTCGACCGGCGCGAACCCATCGACATCGTCACGGTTGCGGAGGCCCTGGAACGTCGCGAGGAGCTCGAGGCTGTCGGCGGTCGCGCCTACCTGTCCAGCCTCTCCAACGAGACGCCGACGGCGGTCCATGCGGCGCAGTATGCCCGGATCGTCGAGCGCAAGGCAGTCCTGCGTGGCCTCATCGGCGCCGCCGGGCGCATCGCCGGTATCGGCTACGAGGATCCGGCGGAGATCCAGGGAGCCATCGATCGGGCCGAGGCTGAACTCTTCGCGGTCAGCCAGAAGCGGATCGACGCTGGATTCAGCCCGCTCAAGGCGCTCCTCCACGATGCCTACGACCGACTCGACTATCTTCACGCCCACCGCGGCGAGATCAGCGGCGTCCGTACCGGGTTCACGGACCTTGACACGCTCACGACCGGGCTCCAGAAGAGCGACCTGATCGTCCTCGCAGCTCGACCGTCGGTCGGCAAGACGAGCTTCGCCTTGAACATCGCGGAATTTGCCGCCGTGCGCGAGCGCAAAAGCGTTGGCGTGTTCAGCCTGGAGATGAGCAAGGAGCAGCTGGTGCTTCGCCTGCTCTCCAGCGTCGCCAACATCGATTCGCAACGGCTCCGATCAGGGTTTCTCGAAGAGATGGACTTCGCGCGGATCGCGCCCGCGATGAACGCGCTGTCGGAAGCGCCGATGTACATCGACGACACGCCCAACATCTCGGCGATGGAACTGCGGACGAAGGCGCGTCGCCTCCAGGCGGAGAGCGGCCTCGACCTCATCATCGTGGACTACCTCCAGCTGATGCAGGCGACCACCACGAACCGCGACGCCAACCGCGTCCAGGAAGTGTCGGAGATCTCGCGGGGCCTCAAGGCCCTGGCCCGGGAGCTGTCCGTGCCGGTCATCGCGCTGTCGCAGTTGTCGCGACAACCGGAGATGCGCGAATCCAAGGAGCCTCGCCTCTCGGACCTGCGCGAGTCCGGCGCCATCGAACAGGACGCGGACCTCGTCATGTTCCTGTGGCGCGAGAAGGAGCGCGGCGCGGAGGATCAGGACGCGGACGGCGAGGTCATCAAGCTCAAGCTGGCCAAGCATCGCAACGGCCCTACCGGCGAGATCAGCCTGTGGTTCAAGAAGAAGCAGACCCGGTTCGTGAGCTATGCCGGCGAGCGGTACGCCGAGGCCGGCTGACCCGCGTCACTCGGTTTCGTCGGGCAGCAGTGGTCGGATCGCGAGGGAGTACGACTTCCCGTCGCCGGCGCCGTTCGTGATGTAGTTCGAGAAGCCACCTTCACTATCGGAGATCCCCAGCAGGGTCACCTCCGCGGGGGTGAGGGTCCGCGTCGCCGTCTGGAACGCGTTGGGGTCCGCCGGACCCTTGAAGTCGGCGGGCGTGATGTCCTTCCAGGGCCACGGCCGGACGTCGGGGACGATCATGCCCGTCCCGTCCATGAGGATCCCGCGATAGCCGGCCGGCTGGTACACATCCGTCTCGATGGAACCACCTTGGTCGAAGTCGCCGAGTCGGTCGGCCAGCCGCGCGAACGCCGCCCGAGCCGCCCCGTCCGGGACCCCCTGCGTGTCCATCCCGAGGGCGTACACGCTGACGGTCTTCTTGATCCCGCCAGCTTCGATCGTGAAGGTGGCCGTGCTCGCATCCGCGACCCGATCGAAGTCGTACTGCGCGCGAGCGATGCCAAGCGCGCCCTCGCCCAGAGCGTATTTGAGCAGCTCCTGGATCTGGTCCTCGCTCAGCTTCGCCGTCCGCAGCGGATTCTGGCGGATGACCGAACCGTCCGGCACAGGCCACTCCAGCACCGGGTTACGGAAGACGACCGTCCCGTTGCCGTAGAGCGTGAAGATCGGGGTCTGGGAGACCGTGAATGACGGGGCGACGAAGCCACCTCCCTGGTCGTAGCGCAGCACGATGTCGGTCGCTCCAGTCGCGTGCTCGATGGCGCCGAAGTCAGCCGGGCTGTCCGATGGGGAGGCTGCTGGGCTCGGACTCGAGCCGCCGGAAGCCGCCGGCGCGGGCGACGTCCAACTGGATCCGCTGCAGGCGGCGACGAGGATGATGAGGGCCAACGCGGGCGTGGAGCGCAAGAGGTTCGGCATGGGCCACCGGACGCTGCGCCGGCGCCCACGGTTCCACAGGCCCCGAGATCGCGCCACGCAGGGCACGACAGGGGTGGGAACCCCTTGACGTCGCTTGTATGTTCTCCCCAATGAGTTCCGGGCCCGAGCCCGGGAGCACCGGGCGCGCACCCACATCCAACCGCGACCAAAGCGACCCCGCGACCGTTCGCGCACCGGACCCCGGCTCGGTCCCGCCACTCCACGTCGCCGCCCATGACGAGGAGGCCTGAGAGGGTGTACCAGGACCGAGCTTTGACCTGCCGTGACTGCGCGGAGGCCTTCAACTTCTCTGCCGGAGAGCAGACGTTCTATACGACGAAGGGTCTGACCAACGACCCGCAGCGCTGCGCCACGTGTCGGGCGGTCGCCAAGCGAGCCCGATCGACCGATGGGCCACGGGAGTTCCACGCGGCGATCTGTGGGGCATGCGGGGGCCAGGCCGTCGTGCCGTTCGCACCCCGCAACGACCGACCGGTCTACTGCAGCTCCTGTTTCGACAAGGTGCGCGCCGGTACCATCACGGCGGAGGCACCGGCCACCGCGTAGTCAGGACTGATCGGAGGAGCGACCCGTGGGCGTCATCATCATCCGGGAGATGGTCGGGACGAGCCCGCAGTCGTGGAGCGATGCCGCGCGTCAGGCGGTAGCGACAGCCTCGCGGACGGTACGCAACATCCAGACCGTGGAGGTCGTGAAGTCGACGGCCGTGGTTCGCGATGGCGAGATCGTCGAATACCGCGTCGAGGTCAAGATCGGGTTCGAATACGAGGACTGACCCGACGCGTGTGGGTCGCAGCTAATCGGCAGGTGAGCGCCAGTCGACACCATGGCATCCATGGTTCCGTCAGACCCCGCTGTCCAGACCTCGCGCGACGTGCCGACGATGGCTGCCTCGGAGGTCCCGTACCCGATCAGGGACACCGTCCGGCGGCCGGCTGTCGCGGTCGGCCCGGGGAGGACCGATCCTGCCGGACGACCGGCGATCGGGTCAGCGCGTGATGTCGTGAACGGATTTCCCATCCAGTACGCCAAGGTCCAGCCGCCGCCGCTGCGCGATGAGACGCTGTCACGCGATCGTCTCCTGGATTGGCTGCACGCCAAGATCCACAGCCGCGTGATCCTGATCCTCGCAGACGCTGGCTACGGCAAGACGACGCTGTTGGCCGACTTCGCGAGGCGGACCCGCCTGCGGACGCTGTGGTACCGGCTGGACGACGACGACCTGGACTGGACGTCCATCCTCCATCACCTGGTGGCGGCCGGTCGTGAGCACGACCCGTCGTTCGCGCCGGCGACCGTATCGATGCTGGCCGAGACGGGGATCGGCGGTCCATCGCGAGAATCCGTCCTGGATGTCTTCATCCGGGAGTTGCCCACGATCGCACCGAGCGGGGCGATCCTGATCCTCGACGACTTCCACCTCGTCGATGAGGCATTGGACGCGCGGTTCATCGCTCGAGAGCTGGTGCTTCGGGCGCCGGAGCGACTGTCCATCGTGTTCGCGAGTCGACGCGGGCCATCGATCCCGCTCGCCCGCCTGCGAGCGAACGGCGAGGTCGCCGAGCTCGGCACTGACGATCTTCGATTCGACATCGCGGAGACGGGCCGACTCTTCGCCGAAACATACGGCCGCACGCTGGAGCCGGACGTACTGGAGGATGTCGCTCGCCGGACGGAAGGGTGGGCTGCATCGCTCCAACTGGTCCAGGCGGCCCTGCGTGACCGAACCCCAGCGGAGATCCGCCGTTTCGTCCGGAGCCTGTCCGGCGCGGATCAAGAGCTGTACGACTATCTCGCCGAGGAGGTCGTCGGCGACCTGCCCGGCGACCTGCAGCGATTCCTGATGCAGACCTCGCTCCTGCAGGCGGTCACGCCTGACCTCGCCGCGGTCGTGACCCGCCTGGACAGCAGCGACGTGGCACGCCTGACGACAGCTGCGGAGCGGCTGACATTGCTTGCCCGACGCGCCGGCGGTCCGCGGACACAGCTCCGGTACCACCCGCTCGTTCGAGAATTCCTCGAGGCTCGCTTGGGACGCGACTTGGGATCAGGCGGCGTCCGGGCGCTCCACGAGCGCGTCGGTCGGTATGCGGAGGATGAGGACTGGCGGACCGCTGCGCACCACTACTGGATGGCCGGCGACCGCGAGCGGGTGTATCAGGTCATCGACGGCGCAGCCCAGGACATCGTCGCCAAGGGCGAATACTCCCTGACCGAGTCCTACCTCCCCGATCCTGTGGACGGCATCGAGCTCGCAAGCTTTGAAGTCCTGCGCTCCCGCCGTGACTTCAAACGGGGCGATATCGCCACCGCGATGACCCACGCCCGCCGCGCCGTGGACCTGGGTCCGAACACTTCGATCGCCCTCGTCAACCTCGCTTCGCTCGCCTACAACATGGGCGAGTACGACCTGTCGATGGCAACGGCCGAGCGGCTGGCGGCTACCAC
>JBKJQY010000015.1:0-17526 GCA_046593725.1 Candidatus Limnocylindrales bacterium | reverse complement strand
CTTGTCGGCGGTCTTCTCGTTGTATGACTTCGTGAACTCTATGATGTTGATGCCGTGCGGGCCCAGCGCAGTGCCAACCGGTGGGGCGGGCGTCGCCTTGCCGGCCGGCAGCTGCAGGGTGAGGACGATTCGGATCTTCTTGGCCACGGGGGTCAGGGTTCCTTTCTTAGAGCTTCTCGACCTGGAGGAAGTCGAGTTCGACCGGTGTCTCACGGCCGAAGATGCTCACCAGCACCTTGACCTTGTTGCGCTCGGGATTGACCTCGTCGACCGTGCCGATGAATTCGGCGAACGGCCCGTCGGTGACCCGGACGCTCTGGCCCTTGGTGAATGCGACGCGGTACTTCGGCGTCTCGACGCCCATGTGCCGCAGGATCTGCTTGACTTCGTTCTCGTCGAGCGGGATCGGCTCGCTGCGGACGCCCGGGATGTTGGCGCCTCCGACGAAGCTGGTCACGCCCGGCGTGTTGCGGACGACGAACCAGCTGTCCGGGTCCAGGATCATCTCGACCAGGACATAGCCCGGGTAGACCTTCTTCTGGACGGTGTGACGCTGGCCCTGGCGGATCTCGATCTCGTCCTCCATCGGGACGAGGACCTGGAAGATCTTGTCCTCCATGCCCATCGACTCGATCCGATGCTCGAGGTTGGCCTTGACCTTGTTCTCGTAGCCTGAATAGGTATGGATCACGTACCAGCGCTTCTCGGACGCCTTGGTCTCCGTGGTCATCTCGATCATCATCTGCCCCTAACCCGCCAGCAACCCGATCACGCCCTGGAAGAAACCGTCCAAGATCGTGATGTAGATGCCCACGACCAGGCTGATCGCAAAGACGAGGACCGTCAGATTCCGAACATGGTCGCGCGTCGGCCACGAGACCTTGCGGAGCTCGGACCAGACTTCGTCGAAGTAGTTTCGGAGGCGGGTCACGTCGGTCGTTCTTCTCTCAGGGCTACGGAAGTTGAGTGGCAGGGGCGATAGGACTCGAACCTACAACCGCTGGTTTTGGAGACCAGTGCTCTGCCAATTGAGCTACACCCCTGCGGTTCGGCGCCTACTTCGCCTCGCGGTGAAGTGTATGCCGTCGGCAACGCGGACAGTATTTCTGCAGTTCGATCCGGTTAGGGTCGTTCCTCTTGTTCTTGCGCGTGGTATATGTCCGCTCCTTGCACTCGGTGCAGGCGAGCTGGATCGTGGGTCTCGCTTCGACTCGGGCCATGTCGTCCCTACTCGACGATGCTGACGATGGCGCCGGCACCGACGGTCCGGCCACCCTCGCGGATGGCGAAGCGCTGGCCGACTTCGAGGGCGATCGGGGTGATCAGCTCGACCGACATCTCGACGTTGTCGCCGGGCATGATCATCTCTGCCCCGTCGGGCAGGCCGATGGCCCCGGTCACGTCCGTCGTGCGCAGGTAGAACTGCGGACGATAGCCGTTGTAGAAGGGCGTATGGCGGCCGCCCTCCTCCTTGGTCAGGACGTACACCTGGGCCTGGAACTTGGTGTGCGGCTTGACCGAGCCCGTCTTGGCCAGGACCTGGCCGCGCTCGATCTCCTCGCGCTCGATGCCCCGGATGAGGCAGCCCACGTTGTCCCCGGCGCGGCCCTCGTCGAGCAGCTTCTTGAACATCTCGACGCCGGTCACGACGATCTTGCGGGTGGGCTTGACGCCGACGAGCTCGACCTCGTCGCCGACCTTGACGATGCCGCGCTCGATGCGCCCGGTGGCGACCGTGCCGCGGCCCTTGATGCCGAACACGTCCTCGACCGGCATGAGGAACGGCTTGTCGATGGCGCGCTCGGGGGTCGGGATGTAGCTGTCGACCGCGTCCATCAGCTCCTGGATCGGAGCGTAGGCAGGGTCGCTGGCGTCGTCGGGGGCCTCGAGGGCCTTCAGCGCCGAGCCGCGGATGACCGGGATGTCGTCACCCGGGAAGTTGTACTTGGACAGCAGCTCGCGGACCTCGAGCTCGACGAGGTCGAGCAGCTCGGGGTCGTCGACCATGTCGACCTTGTTGAGGAACACGACGATGAACGGCACCTCGACCTGGCGGGCCAGCAGGATGTGCTCGCGGGTCTGGGGCATGGGACCGTCGGTCGCGGCCACGACGAGGATGGCCCCGTCCATCTGGGCGGCGCCGGTGATCATGTTCTTGATGTAGTCGGCGTGCCCGGGGCAGTCGACGTGCGCGTAGTGGCGCGCCTCGGTCTCGTACTCGACGTGGGCGATGGCGATGGTGATACCGCGCTCTCGCTCCTCGGGCGCGTTGTCGATCGAATCGAACGCGCGGTACTCGGCCGAGCCCTTCAGGGCGAGGTACTTGCTGATCGCCGCGGTGAGGCTCGTCTTGCCGTGGTCGATGTGGCCGATCGTGCCGATATTGACGTGGGGCTTGTTCCGCTCGAACTTCTTCTTGGCCACGGGACCAGTTCACTCCTTGATCAGGGGCGGCGAGAGTGCCACCGGGACTGCATGGATCGGATGGTGGAGCCCACAATCGGACTCGAACCGATGACCTCTTCCTTACCAAGGAAGTGCTCTGCCAGCTGAGCTATGTGGGCCGGGATCCGATCCGTTTGGCGCGATGTCGACGGGATGTGGTGGGCAGGGAGGGAATCGAACCCCCATAGCCGAAGGCGGCTGGTCTACAGCCAGCTGAGCTCACCACCTGCTCAACCTACCCACTGTGGCGCGGCGCCCGGATCGAAGCTGCGGCCCCGTGGTTGATCCGTCACCGATGATCATTGCGCTGGAGCCGACGACGGGACTCGAACCCGGAACCGGCGGTTTACAAAACCGCTGCTCTACCAATTGAGCTACGTCGGCGCGACGGGCAGGGCCATACCGCAGATGGACCTATCGGCGCCGGGGAATGATAGGGCCCGCCGGCGGTATGGGTCAAATGTGGCCGCCGCGTGGCCGGGAGGCCATCCGGCGAGCCACCGACGCCGCGTGGGCGCAAGGCGGTGCATCAGATGCACCTGACTTGCAGCGGGAGGGCAAGTCGTCGCGCGAATGGCCCTGATGCGGCAGCAGATGCCCCATGTCCAGCATCTGTGGGTCCCGGACGTCGGGGATCTCGCATCCGATGCCTCACATCGATCCTTCCCGGGCGCCTGATCGCACCTGACGCGCATCTGACGCACACGCGGTCACGGGAGCAGGTCGTCGTCCCCTACTTCACGAGCGGTCGCCTTCCCGGAAGCCTTGAGGGCCTTTGGCTTCGCGGGCGACTTCAAAGGCGCCTTGGCCTTCGTCGCTGCGACTGGCTTGGGCTTGGCGGCGGGCTTGGGCCTGGCGGCGGGCTTGGTCGTGTCGGCCGACGCCGCCGTCACGTTCGGCCTCGCGGGCTTCGTCACCTTCGGGGCCTTCGTGGCTTTCGTCGGCTCCGTGGCTTTCGGGGCCTTGGTGACGTTCGGCTTGGTGGCCTTGGCCTTCGCTTTGAACGTCGTCTGCGGCGGGGGGTCGTCAGCCGGCGTTGGGTCGGATATCGCTCCCGCCTTCGGCGTCGTCTTCCGCGCGGGCGTTCGCTCCGGCTTCAGGATCGCCGCTTCGACGATAGGTCCCGATGCTAGCTCCGGGGTGGGCTCGCCGTCGACCGGGGCCGTGGAGACACGGACGTTACGGGCTACCGGGCGCGTCGCTGTCCCATCCGGGTCGCGCTGAGCAGCGATCTCGAACAGGAGGACTGACCCGGCGACGGCTGCGTTGAGCGAACCGATGGCGCCTCGCAGCGGGATCCGGACCAACAGGTCGCAGCGCTTGCGGACGGCCGGCCCCAGGCCTTGGCCCTCGCTCCCGACGACAAGGGCGATCGGTCCACGCAGGTCAGTCTGGCGGGCCGTCAAGGGGGCGTCACCATCGGCGCCTGCGACCCACACACCGTGGCTGTGCAGGTCGACGAGGGCGGAGGCGAGATCGTCGACCGGACACAGCAGCAGGTGCTCCACGGCGCCGGCGGACGCCTTGATCGCGGATGGCGTGAGGGGCGCCTGGCGACGGATCGGGAACAGGACACCGTGGACTCCGGCACCGTCGGCACTGCGCAGAAGCGAGCCGACGTTGTGTGGATCCTCCAGCGAGTCGAGGACCAGGATCAGCGGCGGTTCGCCGCGTTCTGCGGCACGCGCGAGGACATCGTCGATCGTCGCGAACTTGCGCGGTTCGACCACGAGTGCGACACCCTGGTGACCATCGAAGCCGGCCAGTGCGGTCAGGGACCCGCCCTCGACCTCGACGATCGGGATCCGCAGGTTCGTCGCATGCAGGACGATCCGCTCGAGCGCCTGACGGCGCTGGGGCACCACTAGCAGCCGCCGCGCGGGCCGCCGCGCGACGAAGGCCTCCTCCACGGGTCGGCGGCCGGCGACGAGCTCCTCGTCCGGTCCGAGCGCGTCGGGCGGCGGCAGGCCGGGACGGCCGGGAGCCGGTCGGAAGGACTGCCCGAATGGCACATCGGGACCGGGCCGGAACGGCGGACGGGGGCCACGATCCGGCCCGGAGCGAGCGCCGTACACCGGTCGGTCCCCATACGGAGGTCGAAATGGCATCGGGCCGTCGGCCGGCCCCGGCCGCGGTCGTGGCGGGTACCCTCCACGAGGCTGATCGTCGCGTGGTCCGACTGGCTCCTGGCGGTCCATGGGCCGATCCCAGTCGCGGCCCGGTCGGTCGTAGGGTCGGCCAGGGCCACCCGGTCCGCCCGGTCCCCCGGATCGCTGTGGCGGTCGTCCGGACCCGTCGCGCCGCGCCGGCGGACGGGCGCCATACGAGCCACGGTCCGATCGCGAGCCACTCGGTCGGCCGTCCTGCGCGGGCCGGCCCTCATCCCAGCGTGGCGTGTCGCCGCCGGACCAGGGTCCGGCCGGCGGCCGGTCGCCGGGCGGGCGATCCCCATAGGGCCGATCGCCCGGTGGACGGGCGCCATACGGCCGATCGCCCGGTGGACGGGCGCCATACGGCCGATCGCTCGGTGGACGACCCGCTGGCCGCCCCGGTGGTCGATGGCTCGAGCCGTGGCCCTTTGAGCGGTCGCGATCTCGGTCGCGTGCGGGACGGTCAGCCACGGTCCACCTCTGCTGTTCGACGCCAACGCTGGCCGTCGCGTGTGTCCTCGACCACGATGCCGAGTGAGATCAGTTCGTCGCGGAGCCGATCGGATCCGGCCCAGTCCTTCGCGGAGCGGGCCGCGGCGCGGGCATCCAGGAGTGCCTTGGCGTCCGGTGCGAGCGGCGCTTCCTCGTCCGGAAGCACGGCCAGGATCTGATCCAGGTCGCGCAGGGCGGCGAGTCCGGTCAGCGCGTCTCCGGACGACAACGACCGCGCCTCGATCCGGCGATTGAGGTCGCGCACCAGGTCGAAGAGCACGGCCAGTCCGGCTGATACGTTCAGATCGTCGTCCAAGGCGGCTCCGAACGCCGTTCGCGCCGTATCGAGGGCGACCGGCAACGACGCGTCGTCCGGACCCTCCTGGCGATAGGTCGTCAGCGCTGCCACCGAGGCATCGAGGCGCTCGAGGGCCGCGGCCGCCGCGGGCAACGAGTCGTCTGTGTAGTTCAGGCTCGCCCGGTAGTGGACGGAGATCAGGGCATAGCGGAGTGCCCGAGCCGAGACCCCATGGGCCAGGAGCTCCCCCACCCTGGCGATATTGCCCTTCGACTTCGCCATCTTGGCGCCGCTCATCTGGAGGTGGGCGCAATGCAGCCAGGTCCCCACGAACGGCTCGCCGGTCGCGGCCTCACTCTGGGCGATCTCATCCTCGTGGTGCGGGAAGATCAGGTCGATTCCGCCGGTGTGGATGTCGAACGACGGCCCGAGCGCTGCCATGCTCATCGCCGAGCATTCGATATGCCAGCCCGGCCGGCCCACACCGATGGTCGTCGTCCAGGTCGGTTCGCCGGGCTTGGCGCCCTTCCACAGGGCGAAGTCGCGGACGTCGTCCTTGGCGTACTCGTCCGCCTCGACTCGTTCCCCCACCCTGAGCTGCTCGGGATCCAGGCGTGCCAGCCGACCGTAGGCCGGCCACGAGGCGATCCGGAAGAAAATCGAGCCGTCGTCCGTGCGATAGGCGTGATCGCGACCCAGGAGGATCTCGATGAGCGCCACGATCTCGTCGATATGGCGAGTCGCGCGGGGCGTCGCGTCCGGCATCGTCATTCGCAGGGCCTGACCATCAGACACGAAGTCCGCAAGGTACCGATCCGCGAGGACGTCGATGCCGACGCCCGCCGCGGCCGCACCCTTGATGATCTTGTCGTCGATGTCCGTGATGTTCATGACCCACGTCACCGGGTAGCCGCGCCAGCGCAGGTGGCGGACGAGCACGTCGGCGAACAGGAACGAGCGGAAATTGCCGATGTGCGCAGGCCCATAGACCGTAGGCCCGCACGAGTAGATTCGTACGTCGTCGGCTCGGAGCGGGACGAACGGGCGAGTGTCGCCAGTGAGGGTGTCCTGGAGGCGCAGCGTCATCCGTCGCGCTCCAGCGAGGCGACGGCGAGGGCGCTGATCGACCGGCCCGCTCCTTCGGATCCGTCCAGGTTACCGGTCGACGCCTTGACGTTGACCGTAGCCGGTGGCACGCCCAGGAGGCTCGCGATGGCCAGGCACATGGCGTCCAGATGGGGTCCAAGGCGCGGTCGCGCGGCAACGATCGTGACGTCGAGCCCGGCGATCAGCCAGCCGTCCGCTTCGATCCGGCGCCGGATGTCCGAGAGCAACGATGCACTCGCGATCCCGGCGGGTGTCTGCGGCCCAGCCGGGAAGGCGCGCCCGAGGTCGCCGAGGCCGGCCGCGCCGAGCAGCGCATCGCAGATCGCATGCAGGGCGACATCCCCGTCCGAATGCCCGTGGAGTCGCGGGGCCGTCGCGATCACGATGCCACCCAGGGCCAGGCCATCCTCGCGTCCGAACGGGTGCGAATCGTGCCCGATCCCGGTCCGCCGCGACGTGTTGCCACGCAACGCGGCGCGGACGCGAGCGAGGTCGGCGGGCACGGTCACCTTGAGATTGTCGGGATCGCCGGGAACGACATGGACCGGGATGGTACAGGCCTCGAGCAGCGAGGCCTCATCCGTCCACATCTCGGGTCCGTCCGGCGGGTATCGGTCGTAGGCGGCGCGAAGGATCCCGGCGAGCACGCCCTGCGGCGTCTGGGCCGCGGCAAGGCCCTCGCGATCGACCGTTCCCCCGACGACGTCGCCGTCGAGTCGCTTCAGGGTTTCGCTCAAGAAGACGACCGGGATCGCCGCCCCATACTCGGCCGTGGCCTCGATCACGGCTTTGATCATCGACGCCGCGACGAGCGGTCGTGCGCCATCGTGGACGAGGAGGACGCGGTCGTCCGGCGCGTCGGCCACGGCGCGAACGCCGGCCGCGACCGAGGTCTGGCGCCGATCCCCGCCAGCCACCACCGCACTGACCTTGGCCGGCAGCCACGCGGCCGCCGACAGGGCCCCGACCCGGTCTGGAGCCGTCGTCACGACGATCCGCGCGACCTGCGGTGCGGCCTCGAAGGCCGACAACGTCCAGGCTAGGAGGGGCAGGCCGGCCACATCGGCCATCAGCTTGTCGGTTCCCGCCATCCTGGCCGAGTGCCCGGCCGCCACCACGATGACGTCCGCGACGGGCGCCCCGCTCAATCGAGTCGGGGCTGGGCGAAGATCATCCTGCCGGCCACCGTCTGGAGCACGCGGGTGACCGAGACGTCCACGTCGTGGTCGATGTGGCGAGACCCGCCCTCGACCACGATCATCGTGCCGTCGTCGAGGAACCCGACGCCCTGGCCAGGTTCCTTGCCTTCCTGGATGACCCTGACGCGCAGCTCTTCACCGGGCAGGAGGGCCGGCTTCACCGCATTGGCCAGCGAGTTGATGTTCATGACCCGCACGCCCTGCAGCTCGGCGACACGATTGAGGTTGAAGTCGTTGGTCAGGATGACCCGGCTTCGAGCTCGCGCCAGCGCGACGAGTTTGGCATCCACCTCGGCGATACCGGGGACGTCGTCCTCGACGATCTCGACCGGAGTGCCCGGTTCCTTCTGCATCCGCGACAGGATCTCCAGGCCGCGCCGCCCGCGATTGCGCCGCAGCGTGTCGGAGCTGTCCGCGATGTGTTGCAGCTCGTCCAGGACGAAGCGCGGGATGACCAGGGTCCCGAAGATGAACCCCGACTCGACGACCTCCGCGATGCGCCCATCGATGATGGCGCTGGTATCCACGACGATATGCGGCTCGCCGGACGTCGGCGAACCGTTCTCGGCGGGTGGTCGCCGGATCAGGCCGACCGCCTCCGCCGCCACGAGCAGGTCGCCGCGCTTGGCGACGGTCAGGCCCAGCATCCCGAGGCCGAGGAACAGCGACATGCCAAGCGGCAGCCAGGTCCCCCATGGCGCCGGGAAGCGCGCGAGCGGGAGTCCCAGAAGGAGGCCCATCAGGAGACCGATCAGGAGACCGATGACCGCCGTTACGAACTCGGCCGTGGACAGTTCCTCGACGCGCCGGATCAGCCAGGTCGCTGGAACCACCGTGGTGTACGGCAGCAGCGTAAAGCCAAGCACGATCCAGGCGACGACCCACGCCGCGAGGAGCGCGCCGGAGTAGTCGGTCGAGCGGAACAGCCCGTCGCCGGCCGTGGCCAGCGCGAGACCGGTGAACCCACCGAGGGCGGCGCCAAGGACACGGATATAGCGGATCAACGACTCCCTTGGCCTGCAGGCCGGCATCCCCGGACCGCGAGCCGGTCCGAGCGGGTCGTCAGCCTAGCATCGCCGGGACCGCATCGCTACGGCCCACATGGTCGGACAGGGCGCGTTCGACGGCGTCCCGGAGCGTCTCGGCAACGTCGATGCGGACACCGGGGACGTCCGGCACCGGCCGATCGCGCGCCGGCCGAGGCACGATCGCCCGGGTGAACCCCAGTCGAGCGGCCTCGCGGAGCCGACGTTCGAGGCCGGAGACGCTGCGCAGCTCGCCGAGCAGACCGACCTCCCCGATCACGACCGTCCCGGCCTCGATCGGCCGGTCTCGGAGGGAGGACGCCAGAGCGAGCGCGAGCGGCAGGTCCAGGCCAGGCTCACTCACGGCCAGCCCACCGGCCAGGTTCGCATAGACGTCATGGCTGCCGAGGGCGACCCCGGCGCGCCGGCCCAGCACAGCCGTCAACAGGTTGAGCCGGTTCTGATCCACGCCGCTCGCGCGCCTGACGGGGTTCCCGTACATGGCCGGGGTGACGAGCGCCTGGACCTCGACGAGCAGGGGTCGGCTGCCCTCCATGGTCGCAGCGACGACACTCCCCGCGGCCGGTACCGTGTGCTCGACGAGGAACGCACGAGCTGGGTCCGCGACCTCGATGAGGCCGGCTTCCGCCATCTCGAACACCCCGACCTCCTCGGTCGACCCGAAGCGATTCTTCGACGCTCGCAGGATCCGGAGCCCCGCGAACCGCTCCCCTTCCAGGTTGATCACGGCGTCGACGAGGTGCTCGAGGGTCTTGGGGCCGGCGATCGACCCGTCCTTGGTCACGTGTCCGGCCAGGATGACGGCCACGCCCTCGCGCTTGGCATAGTCCATGAGACGAGCGGTGGTTTCGCGGACCTGCCCGACGCTGCCCGCCGGCCCGTCCAGGTCGTCCGTGGTGGCGGTCTGGACGGAGTCGACGATGAGGACCACCGGAGCGGTCGCGCGAGCGGTCTCGACGACCACGCTGACCTCATGCTCGGCGAGGATCACCACTCTGGTCGAGGCGAGGCCGTCAAGCAGCCCCAGGCGGCCAGCACGCAGGCGTACCTGGGACGCAGACTCCTCCCCGGTCGCATACAGGACCCGGACCGTGGGATCGTCACCGCGGATGAGGCCGGCTGCGGCCTGAAGCAGGAGCGTCGACTTGCCGATGCCGGGTTCGCCTCCGAGCAGGACCAGGGAGCCCGGCACGAGCCCTCCGCCCAGGACGCGATCCAATTCGCCGATCCCGACTGTCAGGCGCGGGACGTCTGCGACCCCGATCTCGCCGAGCGTGCGGGCGGCGGTCGCGGCGCCGGCGACGGCCCGCGGACCAGTCGCTCGGCTGGCGCGCGACGGCTCCCGCACGACCGTCTCGACGAGGCTGTTCCACACGCCACAGGCACGGCACTGGCCTTCCCAGCGAAGGACGGCGTCACCACAGGCCTGGCAGACGTATCGGCTCTGCGGCCGCGCCACCTGGAGCTAGCGAGCCTCGACCGGCGTCCGGGGTTCGGCTGCCTGGATGACCAGGCCGGCGTCCGGGTCACGGTCCACGACGATGGTCGTACCCGACTCGTAGCGGCCCATGAGGAGGTGCTCGGCGAGGACGTCCTCCACCATGTTCTGGATGACCCGACGCAGCGGTCGAGCGCCGTAGGCCACGTCATATCCGAGCTTGATGATGAGCTCCTTGGCGGCCTGCGTGACCTCCAGGTTCATGCTTTGCGCACGGAGCTGGTCGCGGACGCGCTCCAGCATCAGGTCCACGATCTGGGTGATCTCTTCGACAGTCAGCGACCGGAAGACGACAGTCGCATCGATGCGGTTGAGGAACTCCGGGCGGAAGTTCTGCTTGAGCTCCGCGGCGACCTTCTCCTTCATCAGCTCGTGCGAACTCTCGGCACGGGCGACTTCCGTATCGCCCTGCGCCCGGAAGCCCAGGCTGGAGTTGGTCTGGAGCGACTTGGCGCCAAGATTCGAGGTCATGATCAGGATCGCATTGCGGAAGTCCACTCGGCGGCCCTTGGCATCGGTGAGCTGCCCATCCTCCAGGATCTGCAGCAGGATGTTGAAGACCTCGGGATGAGCCTTCTCGACCTCGTCGAGCAGGATCACGCAGTAGTTCTTCCGACGGACGGCCTCGGTGAGCTGGCCGCCCTCGTCGAAACCGACATAGCCGGGAGGCGCCCCGACGAGGCGACTGACGTTGTGACGCTCCATGAACTCGCTCATGTCGATCTTGATGAGCGCGTCCTCGCTGCCGAACATGAACTCTGCCAGGGCTTTCGCGAGCTCCGTCTTGCCCACGCCCGTGGGCCCGAGGAAGATGAACGAGCCGATCGGGCGCTTGGGGTCCTTGAGGCCGGCGCGCGCGCGCCGAACGGCCTTCGAGACGATCCCGATCGCCTCCTCCTGGCCGATGACGCGACTGTGGAGCGCTTCCTCCATGTGGAGCAGTCGCTCGGATTCCTCCTGGGCGATGCGTGTGACCGGGATCCCGGTCCACATCGCGACGACCTGGGCGATCTCCTCCTCGTCGACGATGGGCTGCACGCCGGACACCTGCGCCTGCCATTCGCTGCGCAGCGTGTCCGCCGTCTCGCGCGCGGTCGCCTCGGCCTCGCGCAGGGCTGCGGCCTGCTCGTACTCCTGGTTGTTGATCGCGGCATCCTTCGCCTTCGAGATCCGGTCCAGTTCCTTCTGGGCCTCGCGGAGGGCGGGCGGCGCGGACGAATAGCGGAGGCGGACACGGGAGGCCGCCTCATCGATGAGGTCGATCGCCTTGTCCGGGAGGTGGCGGTCCGTGATGTAGCGGGTCGAAAGGTCCGCTGCCGCCTGGATGGCCGCATCGCTGATGGTGACCTTGTGATGCTGCTCGTAGCGCTCGCGAATCCCCATCAGGATCTCGATCGTCTGCTCGAGGGTCGGTTCCTCCACCATGACCGGCTGGAAGCGCCGCTCGAGGGCCGCGTCACGTTCTATGTACTTGCGGTAATCGTCGAGCGTCGTCGCTCCGATGCACTGGAGCTCGCCGCGCGAGAGTGGCGGCTTGAGGATGTTGGCGGCGTCGATCGCGCCTTCGGCCGCACCGGCGCCGACGAGCGTGTGGAGCTCATCGATGAACAGCACCGCATCGTTCGTGTTGCGGAGCTCCTCGATGATCTTCTTGAGGCGCTCCTCGAACTCGCCGCGGTATTTGGTCCCGGCCACGAGCGATCCGATATCGAGGGTCAGGACACGCTTGTTGAGCAGGATGTCCGGCACGTCTCCGGCGACGATCCGGTGCGCCAGGCCTTCGGCGATGGCGGTCTTGCCGACACCGGGCTCGCCGATGAGCGCGGGATTGTTCTTCGTCTTGCGACCGAGGATCTGGATGACCCGCTCGATCTCCTTCTCCCGGCCGATGACGGGATCCAGCTTTCCCGCACGTGCAGCCTCCGTCAGGTTGATGCCCAGCTGGTCCACCGTCGGGGTCTTGCTGGCGCGCTTCGTCTCCTGCGCGGTCGGGCCGGCGGACGAGCTCTGCGACAGGACGCGGATGACCTCGTGGCGCACCTTGTCCAGGTTGACGCCGAGCGACTCGAGTACGCCGGCGGCGATCCCCTCGCCCTCGCGGACGAGGCCAAGGAGCAGGTGCTCCGTACCGATGTAGTTGTGGCCCAGCCGACGCGCCTCGTCGATGGCCAACTCGATGACCCGCTTCGCCCGAGGGGTCAGGCCGACCTCGCCGACGACGGGGCGATCGCCGCGACCGATGATGAACTCCACCGCGGTCCGAACCTTGGGCAGCTCGACGTTCATGTTCTCGAGCACGCGCGCTGCCACGCCCTCGCCCTCGCGAACGAGGCCCAGGAGCAGGTGCTCCGTGCCGATGTAGTTGTGGTTGAACCGTTGCGCTTCGTCCTGAGCGAGTGTCAGGACCTTGCGTGCGCGGTCCGTGAACTTGTCGAAGCGATCCATCCGGTCGAACGCCCGTTCCCTTGTCGCGCGTCGCGGGTGCGACGTTCAGGCCATGCTAGCACGGCATCCCGTGCGGGGAGCCGACGGCCGCGAGGGTGCGTTTCGAGCCCAGGATCGAAACGACCCGCCGGGTTTCGGCGGGTCGTCCACGGAGCTTGGCGGGGTCAGCCGCCCTTGGTCTCCGCCTCGACGGTCTCATCGACGATCTCCACGATCGCGTCGGCGGCGATGGCCTCCTCGGCGGTCTCGATCTCGGCGACGTCCTCGACGATCGCGACCACGTCGTCGGCGGCCACGGTCTCCTCGACGTACTCCTCGGCCGCGACACCGTCGACGATCGCCTCGATCTCATCGACAGCGGCTGTTTCCTCGACGGCCTCGACCACGGCGACGTCCTCGACGATCGCGGCGATCTGCTCGGCGGCGACCTCCTCGTCGAGGGCCTCCACCGCGGCGGCTTCCTCGACCCCCTCGACGATGGCGTCAGCGGCGGGGGCCTGGTTGGCCTCGTTCGCGTCGGTGGCATCGGCGAGCTGCTCGATCTCCGCGGCGGCATCCGTTCCGAGGGCGAACTCGTCTGCGGCGACATCGTCGACGATCGCCTGGATCTCACCGGCAGCCGCGGTCTCGGGTGCCGCCTCGTCGGCGGCGACGGTCTGGACGATGTCGACGGCCTCGGTGGCTGCGGGGGTTTCGAGCACGGCTTCGTCCGACGCGACGGTCTCGACGATCGCCTCGATGTCCTCGGCGCCGGCCGCTTCGAGCGTGGTCTCGTCCTCGGCGCCGGCCTCGACGGGAGCGCCATCCTCACCCTCGGCCTCAGCGAGTTGCTGACGAACCTGGGCGAAGGCGGATGCCAGGGTGTTGTCGATGCCGCCCTCAGGCTCCTGGACCGCGTCCGACATCGAGTAGCTCCGCTCCGGACGGGGTCGCCGCTCGGCACGGGGCGCGCCGGCTGGGCCGGCGGCCGCCGGCTCCGGGGCAGGTCGGGCGGGCGGTTCCTCGGCCTGCTTCAAGCTCAGGCCCAGGCGGTGTCGCTCGGAGTCGAGCGAGATGATCTTGAGCTTGAGCTGCTGGCCCTCGTGGACGACATCGCCCGGATGGGCGACGCGCTGGTGGGACAGCTCGCTGATGTGGATCAGGCCCTCAAGGCCGTCTCGAACGCGAACGAACGCGCCGAAGTTGACGAGCTTCGTGACGGTGCCATCGATGATGTCGCCGACGTTGAAGTCCGCCACCGTGGTGTGCCAGGGATCCGGCTGGAGGCGACGGATCGACAGGCTGATCCGACCACGCTCGTGGTTGATATCGATGACTTCGGCCTCGACCTCCTCGCCGACCTGGTAGCCGGACTCGGGGTTATTGACCTTGTTCCACGAGAGCTCGCTCTTGTGGACCAGGCCGTCGATGCCACCCAGATCGATGAAGACGCCGAACGGCGCGATCGAGCGGACGGTGCCGGTGACCGTCTGGCCGACCTGCAGGCTGCTGAACAGCTCGTCCCGCTTCTCGCGGCGCTCCTCGTACAGGGCGACCTTCTCCGAGAGGATCAGGCGGTTCGCCTTGCGGTTGACCTCAAGGATCTTGAGCCGAAGCTTGCGGCCGACGAACGGCATGAGCTTCTCGGCGATCTCCTGAGCCGCATCGCGCGGCTGGTCGTTCTGCGGGCGACGCGGGAAGTCCACGATCTGGCTGATCGGGACGAATCCGCGGATGCCGCAGTCGACGATGAGGCCGCCCTTGTTGTGGTCGATGACGGGCGCCTCGATGATGACGCCCGCTTCGAACTGCTCCTGCATCGAGCGCCACTTGCGCTCGAGACCGGCGCGGCGGAGCGAGAGGACGACGTGGCCCTCCGGCGACTCCGGCTGGAGCACGTAGACCAGGACCGTGTCACCGATCGCGAGGACCGGCTGGCCCTCGCCGTGACGACCGAACAACTCGCGGTTGCTGACGACGCCTTCGCTCTTCGCGCCGATGTCGACAAGGATCTCGTCCTTGTCGATACGGACGACCTGGCCTTCGACGACATCCCCATGCTTGAAGCTCTTGATGTCCGAGTCCTGCTCGGCGAGGAGCTCCTCCATGGTCGTCGGCTCGGGCCCGAGGACGCGTGGGGCCACCGGCTCCTCATCCTCGTCGCCGGCTGCCGGTGCGTCGGCCATGTCGTCGGCCGACAGGATGGTCGGCTCTTCGATCGCGGCGGGAATCGCGGCGGGGGCCTCGTGGGCTTCGGCCTCGGCTTCCGGTTCGGCTTCGACGACGGCTTCTGCAGCGGGTGCTTCGGCGACAGGCGCCTCGGCGCGGGCTTCGACCTCGGTCGTGTGGGTGCTGTCGTCTGTCGAGGCGCTGCCCTCGGCGACATCGGTAATGGCGGCGGGCTCGTCGGCGACGGCGACGGCCGCGACGCTCTGCTCGGATGCCTGGTCGACTGAGGCGATCGCCTCAGTCTCAGGCGTGGTCCCGCCCTGCTGGTCTTCGGTCAATTGATCAGTCACTCCTGATGGTGGATTTGCTCCCGAGAATCAGAAACGGCTCGAGCCACGCTCAAGCCGTCGTCGGTACGATCAAGTGGTCCGTGGTGATCGATCCGCGGTCCGCTCCTTCGTGCGTCTTCTCGGCCTGCTGGCGCTCTTCAGCTGTCCTGCCTCTTGGGGCCGGGAGAGTCTAGCACACGCCTTTCGGCGGCTACAATCGCGAAACCGTGCCCGAATCCCCAGATCTGACCGTCGTCGCGGAGGCGCTCCAGGCGGCGATCACCGGACGTCCGATCACCTCTGTCTTGACGCCGGGGCCCCTGGCTGTGCGCGGGACACCGGCGGAGGCTGGGGCGCTCGTCGGTCAGACCGTCAAGGCGATCCACCGGCGAGGCAAGTTCTTGCTGATCGACCTCGACCGTGACGCTATCGCGATCAACCCGATGCTGACCGGGCGGCTGCAACTCGCAGTGCCGGGGACCGCCTTGCCGGCCAGGACCGCGTTCGTCCTCGGGTTCGGGGCGCGCTCGACCAGACCCCGTGGGACGGCCAGCTGGACGCGTCGCGCGGCGTGGCTGCCGGCCGATGACGCGCCGGCGGAAGTCCGTTACAAGGACGCGACCCAGATGGGCAAGGTCTATCTGCGCCCGGCCGGGCTGGAGCGCCCGATCCCGGGCCTTGGCGGGGGGGAGCAGGGTCCGGACGCCGACGACCCCGCCCTGACCGTGGAGCTGTGGCGCGATCGGATCAAGCGGCACCCGGGTGAGCTCAAGAACCTCCTGCGCAACCAGGCGTTCGTCGCCGGGATCGGGAACGCCTACAGCGACGAGATCCTCCACGCCGCCGGGCTGCTGCCGTTTCGCAAGCGATCGAGCCTCGCGGCAGAGGAGGTGGATGGGCTGTACCGAGCCACGCGCGACACGCTCTTGCACGCCGTGACGATCCTGCGCGAGCGCGTCCCGCCGACGTTCGAGAAGCAGGTCCGCGATTTCCTGGCGGTCCATGACAAAGGCGGCCAGCCGTGTCCACGGTGCGGGACAAGGATCACCGAGGTGCAGGCGGGCGGCTTCATCACGTCGTACTGCCGCGGGTGCCAGCACTAGGTGTTGATTCACGCATAGGTTGCTGACCAACCCATCGATCGACGGTGTCGGGCCCGGACCGTCGTCCTGCCCCGTCGTCGTGGCGACCGCTCCAGTCCTGGGAGGACCGCGATCAGGTCGAACGTGTATGGCCACCGGCCGGATCCGGCACCGAAGGCCGACATCGTCAATGTGCACGAGGAACTCAAGCACATCACGATCCCCGCAGGACCGCGGCGCGGTCCGCGGCGAGGCCGACAACGTGTCCGGGAATCACGCCTAGGGCAGTTGCAGGACCGTCCCGACGCGTAGGGCGGATGGGTTCTTGATGTTGTTGAGCTCAGCCAGGACCTGCCAGGTCGTGCCGTACTGGGCGGCGATCCCGCTCAATGTGTCGCCCTTCTGGACCGTATAGCTGGTCGGTACGACTGACGGCGCCGGTGAATCCTCGGTGGGGACCAGGGTGATCGCTGGCGTCGGGCCGACCTCGCCCGACGCGGGGCTTGGGGCGACTGCACCGTCGGATGATGCCGGCGAAACTACGGGGGTCGAGACGGCGGCGCTGGACGACGGGCCGGCGACCGCACCAGAAGTGCCGCCCGGCCCGCGACCCAGCTGGGCGAACAGGACACCGGTGAACGCCAGGCCGAGCAGGATCACGAGGGCAGCCTGGGCCGCAGCTCGATCCGGCCGCTTCGAGAGGGCGGGCAGGGCGAACCGTCCGCGCTCCATCACGACCGGCGTCGTGCGCGGCATCGGGCGGGCGTCGGCACGGACCGGCTCGATCGCAGGTTCACGGGCGGCGAGCGCGGCCACGAACGTCGCGCAACCTTCGTGATCGGGCGTCAGGCACAGCCGGCGCTGCTTCTCGGTGGTCAATGCTGCCGGGGGGTAGACGGCAGTGCAGCGGTGATTGCTCGTGGCTTCAGCGCTGCGCCAGTCGCCGTTTGCCGCGAGCAGGAATGGGCAGATGTGGCGAAGGGCACTTACGGACGGGTCCACACCGGCAGCGCCGGTCGCGGGCGTGGCGTTGCCGTGCTGGGGATGCGACTCGAGATGGTGTTGGCGGGGCATCGCCTCTCCGGTCATCGGCGAAGGATAGACCAGGACCCGTCGTCGCCCGCCTTGATCCGGGCTTGGGTGTTGACCCCCGGAAACGCAAAAGATCCCGGCGACGACCTATTTTCCCGAAAGGCTGCCCTCTCAGTATCTTCGGCGCTGGAGAGCTTGACTTCCGTGTTCGGGATGGGAACGGGTATGGCCTCTCCGCCAGTGTCACCAGGATTC
>JBKJQY010000101.1:0-10689 GCA_046593725.1 Candidatus Limnocylindrales bacterium | reverse complement strand
ACCGGGCAGCGTCTTGATGGCCCGCTGGTACATCTCAGTCTGGCGGTCACGGGTGATCGGGGCGGGTCGGGCGCTGGGCTCGGTGGCCATGCTTGTCCTCGGCTTGGGGGTTTGGGTCGGCTCGGTCCGCGGGACGCAAGTTTCGCAGAGTGGGACGCGAGCGGGTGCATCGTGCCATATGGCCCGCTGCGCCGTCAACGCGAATCCCGTCTCTTTGCTTTTGTCACCCGACGAATCGAGTGCATCGACGCAACGCGTGGCAGGGAATTCGTGGTTGTCAGCGACGTTCGATCCGGGTCGTCGACGAGCGTCAGGTCAACCCCGCAGGTCGTCCTGGGACGCCTCGATCTGGCGGCGGTCCCGGATCGGACGCCGTTCCGCCGCATTGCCCGCGCGCTTCTCCTGATCGCACAGCCCGCAGCCCTTGTGGCGCTGGCCCTTGTGCGACTGCTCCTTCATCGGAGCCCCGGCGTGTCCATCGAGCGAGTCTACACACGATGCATTTCTCGGCCGCCACCTGACAGTGGCACCATTGACCAGATGTCCCCTGCCGACGAACCCATCAGCTACTGGCTACGCGAGCCTGGCCCCGCCTTCGAGACACCGCTCACCGGCGACACCCAGGCGGACATCGTCATCGTTGGTGGCGGGTTCACCGGGCTGTGGACGGCGATCGCCCTGACCGATACGGATCCGAGTCTGCGCGTCGTTGTGCTCGAGGCGGAGACCGTCTCGTACGGAGCGAGTGGTCGCAACGGCGGGTTCTGCGAAGCGTCGCTCACCCACGGTCTGGCCAACGGGATACTCCATTTCCCGGACGAGCTGGCCCACCTGGAGCGCGAAGGCGAGGCGAACCTGCGCGGGTTGATCGAATTCACGCGTGCGCACGGCATCGAGTGCGACCTCGAAGAGACCGGCACCCTCTCGCTAGCCGACCAGCCCCACCAGCTGCAGGAATTCCGTGAGTGGGTCGACGAGGCCGCGGAGTGGGGTGAGACCCTCGAGTTCATGGATCGCGACGAGGTCCGCGCCGAGATCCGTTCCCCGCTCTGGCACGCCGGGCTGTATCGACCGCCCGGGCGAGACGTCCTGCTGGACCCCGCCAAGCTCTGTCGCGGCATCGCGCGCGTCGCGACCGAACGCGGCGTTCGCATCCACGAGCACACGCGCGTGACTGGCCTGGAGCGTCGCGCGGGTGGGGTGAACGTCGAAACCGCGACCGGCGCGACCGTCTGCGCGGATCACGTAGTCGTCGCGACGTCCGCCTACTCCGGCTGGCTGCGCCGCCTCGGCCAGACCTTCGTGCCCGTCTATGACTACGTGCTCGTCTCGGAGCCACTCACGCCGGACCAGCGCTGGTCCATGGGGTGGGAGCGGCGCCAGGGGCTGTCCGACGCTAACAACCAGTTCCACTACTTCCGCCTGACCGCCGACGACCGGATCCTGTGGGGCGGCTACGACGCGGTGTACCACTTCGGCAGCAGGGTCGGGCCGGAGCTGGATCGCCGGCCGGCCACCTTCGAGAAGCTCGAAGCCCAGTTCTTCCGCGCCTTCCCGCAGCTCGAGGGGCTCCAGTTCCCGTATCGCTGGGGTGGCGCGATCGATACGACGACGCGGTTCACGGTCACGTTCGGGCAGACGATGGGCGATCGGGTGACGTACGCGCTCGGCTACACCGGCCTGGGCGTCGGCGCGAGCCGCTGGGCGGGCGAGGTCGTACGCGACTTCATCCTGCGACCCGACTCGGACCGCCTGAAACTCGACTTCGTCCAGAGCTCGCCGCTCCCCTTCCCGCCCGAACCGTTTCGGTCCGTGGCGGTCAACCTGGTCCGCCGCGAGCTCGACCGCGCCGACCGCAACGAAGGCCGCCGCGGGATACTGCTCAAGACCCTGGACGCCCTGGGGATCGGCTTCGACTCGTAGGGCGTAGGCGGCCCGGTCGGGTCGCGCTGTCTGCCAAAGATGCATGTTCGGACTGATAAGCACGCTGATCGCCGAAAACGACCTCCGTGCGGCAGTCCGAGACGCGTTCGTGAGCGTGGAAGGACGCCCGGGCGGCGGCATCGACCCCACATATGCTGCCCAACAGTCCCCGGGTGGGTTTCTGGCAGCAGAGTGGGACGGAACGTGGGATGCCCGGCCATCCCACGGCTTCTGCTCCGGGTCAGACCGGGGTGGCGACCCAGGTCGGCAGTTCACGGGTAAGCGTGGCGAGCGGCAGCGAGCCGTGGGCCAGGACGGCATCGTGGAACGCTCGGAGGTCGAAGCGCGAGCCGTCGCGCGCGGTCAGTTCGGACCGGAGCTTCTGGATCTCGAGCTGGCCGATCATGTAGGTCAGCGCCTGGCCCGGCCAGCAGATGTAGCGGTCCGTCTCGATGACGGCGTCCGTCTCGGACAGGCCGGCCATCCGCAGGAAGTCGATCGAGCGCTGGCGCGGCCAGCGGAGCGCGTGCAGCCCGGTGTCGACGACGAGCCGACCGGCGCGCCACGCCTGCGCGTCCAGCATCCCGAACCGTTCACCTTCGTCCCGATAGAGGCCCATCTCGTCGGCCAGCCGCTCGCTGTACAGGCCCCAGCCCTCGACATAGGCGCCACCCACGGCTCGAGCGCCCAGTCGCCGGAAGCGGTTGAGGTGCGGATTCTCCATCTCGAGCGTGATCTGGAAGTGGTGGCCGGGCGCAGCCTCGTGATAGGTCGTCGAGGCGAGCTTGCTGAACTTGCGGCTCGGCAGGTCGTAGCCATTGGCGTAGTAGATCCCGTCGCGCGATCCGTCCGGTGAGGGTGGGTAGTAGTAGGCGAAGGGCGCGTCCTTCTCCTTGAATTCCTCGACCGGCCGGACCTCGCAGTGCGCCTTCGGCAGCGCACCGAAATACCCGGGCGCGAGCGCCATGGCGCGTTCGATGTCCTCGTTCGCCCGGGCGATCAGCTCATCCTTGGTCTGCGGGATGTTGGCCGGGTCGTTGCCAAGGGCCTCCCGATACGCTCCCGTGTCCTCGCCGAAGCCTGCCGCGCGCGAGATCTCGCGGCGTTCGAGCTCGATGGCATCCAGCTGGGCCAGGCCGATGGCATGGACTTCGTTGGGATCCAGGTCCAGCGAGGTCCAGCTGCGGATCGCGGTGCGGTACAGGCTCTCCCCGTTGGGGGCGGACCACAGGCCGGGGTCCTCGCGGGTGGCGGCCAGATAGTCGCCCTTGAGCGCCTCGTAGAAGGCGATGTCGGCGGGCGTCGTGACGTCGCGGACGATCTCGCGGACCGTCTCGCGATCCGCGTCCGATGCGACCTTGACCATGGACGGGACGATCGCGGACTCGATGGAAATCTCGAGCATCCGCTCGATCTGGGCGATGGTCCGCTCGGCGACGATGCGCGGCGCGGTCAGGCCGGAGGCGAGGCCCTCGCGCAAGGTCTCGATGTGGGCGGCCAGGTACGCCGGATAGGCGTGCAGGCGGCTGACGAAGGACTCGAAGTGCTCCGGCGTGTCCGCCGGCTGGAACTGGGTCAGCCACGGCAGGAGCTGCTGCGGGCCGCTCATCTGGTCGACGACCTTGAGCTGGTGCAGGTGCTGGTCGTCCTCCTCGATCGTGAGCTCGGCGATGACCTGGAGCATGTCGCGGGTGATCCGCTCCTCGGTCGGCAGGCCATCGACCGGGATCGCGGCGGCCTCGGCGGCGGTGCGCTCCTGGATCGCGCGGACCTCGGCCCGGCCGGCGGCACTGGGGTCCTCGAGGCGACCGGCCCAGCGGTCGTCGCCGTAGAAGCTGGCGAGGACCGGGTTCGTCTCCAGGGTTGCTTCCCAGAATCGGTCCGCGAGGGCATCGACCGGCGAGGCGTTGTCAGAGGTCAGGGTCACCGTGGCTCTCCCGCTGCGTGCCTCCGGCGGCGGCCGGCGGCTGAGGATGGTGTGTTGGTGTGAGGGTACTGCTCCAGCGACCCGGGGGTCGGGCGGGGCGCTCATCCACTCCCATGGTGCCCGCTCAGAGCCCGAGGAATCGGGCAGAACTCACCTTTGACCCTCGGTTGCCTGCTCAGAGCCGGCGTCGCGAGGGGAAATCAGCCCGTTCTGGTCCGAGTGCCCGCTCTGAGCAGGTGGTTGGAGTCGTTTCGGGCCCGAACCCGCCGGATCTCGGGCTCTGAGCAGCTGCGAAGGGGGCGCCGGGACCCGCGGTCAGCCGCCGAACATGGGGAGTTGCTCGCTGGAGCGTTCGATGGCGGGATCCAGGCCCACGAGCGGCTCCAGGTCGGCGAGGTCCGGCTTGTCGGCCGCGAGGAACCGCCGCAGGTGTACGGACTTGATGATGGTCCACGAGCCTTCGGCCATCGCGGCGCGCAGCAGTGGCGAGCGGGCCAGCTTGTAGCGGACGAGTTCTGTGCGCTCGGCGGGGATCACGAGGAAGCGCACGAGCCGCTCGTCGGGCGCGATCCTGGCGTGCTTGCGCAGGAGCGGATCGCCCAGCATCGCGGTCCACTCGACCTCGAACAGCAATGCCAGCTTGCCGCGGACGTACCAAACGCAGTCGACTTCCTCAAGCTCTGCCGTGGATCGGCTGATCCCACCGAGGTACGCATGGCGTTCGCGCTCGTCGAGCACGTCACCCAGTACGCCCGAGCCGAGCCGCCGCCCGATCTGCTGGGTCGACAGCCACACGCGCAGGCCCATCCTGTGACCACCATCGGCCAGGGCCCCCAGGAGTTCGGTGTGCTCCTTGCTGCGGCGCAGCAGGTCGTCCGAGGTCGCGAGCAGGTCCGCCGTGCTGGTCGTGCTGCGGTAGCTGTCGAGGCAGGCCTGGATGAGCGCCTCATCCGGCAGGTCATGCCCGACATACAACCCGGAGATCCGCTCGTTGAAGGCGGCCTCGGACAGTGGGCCGGCGGTCGAGAGGAGGCTGAAGACCGCCCACTCGACTCGATCGGCCAGGGCGGGCGCGGCGGCATCACGATCCGCCTTGTCGGCAAGCCACCAGCGGCCGGGTTCCAGTTCGACGAGGCGTGTCTGGGTGGGTCGTGACATCTCGTCGCGGATGAGGGCGAGGAGGCGCTCGACAGGGTCCGGGGGCGTGGCCTGGATACGGGCGGCCGTGCCCGTCTCGATGGCGCCGGAGCCGGCGCCGCCGGTCGGGGCCTGGCCGGTCCGGGTGCGCGGGCCGGGGCCGCCTGCTCCGGGGCGTGCTGGGCCGCCAGCGCCAGCCCCAACGCCCCGAGTCGGGTCCACGCCAAGACCGGGGTCGCCGGCGGGCGGCTCCGGAGCCGCACCGGTGGCCCCGTCGATCATCTCGTCCTGCGCCACATCGCCCGCCAGCCGCCGCAGCTGACCAGCCCGGTCAAGACCGACCAGGATCTCGCCTAGCAACCGCTCGTATCGGGCCGGCTCGCCGCGTGCCCGCAGCGTCTCGACCGCCACCTCCGTCACGGTGCGGGCGGCTTCGGCCGCGGAGAACGGCCGACGCTCGAATCGCTCCGGGGCCGCGAACAACCGCCGCCCGTGGACGACGTCCGCGTCGCCGGCGCCGCCCGGCATCGGGTCGAGCATCACGTTGCCGCGCGTCCGCGCGCCCGGCGGCATCCGCGCTCCAGGCGGGAGCAGTTCCACGATCCCGTGACCATCTCCGTTGGGGTCACCCAGCAGTGCCGAGATGAGTCGGAAGCCCGCCCCGACCCCGCCAAGTGCCGCGGCTGCGACGGCTTCCGCGCCGCCATCGACGATCTGGACCGCCCGTCCGTCACGGGCCATCGCCGGCGCGACCGCCTCCAGTGCCCGCCCGAGGGCGGCGCCCTGCCAGCTCCACGGTCCGCGCAGGGACGTCCCGGCCAGCGCGTCGATTGACAGGAGTGACGCGGCCTCGCGGCCCAGCACCCAGGACGTGGCGTGATAGGTCGCCGCGAGCCGCTCCAGGTCCGGCCGAGGTGGTGGCTGCCCCAGGACGAGCCGGATCCGTGGCGGTGGCGTGCCGCGACCCTCCGCGAGCGCGCCGGTCGCGATGGCGCGCAGCCCGGACGGGCTCGACAGGCCCACGATGGCGGTCGCCGTCCCCTCTCCGAGGCTGCGCAGGTCCTCGCCGAGCCGGGCCTGTAACGGCCCGTACGCACCGCCGTCCAGCCGCTGGACGAACCCACGGACGAGACGAACGGACTCCTCGAAGGCGATCCAGGGGTTCTTCTCGCGCCACTGCTCGGCGCCCGGGACCTTGACGTGGCCGCTCGCGATCCGCAGGGTTGCCAGCCGGCCTGGGCTCATCGCGAGGCGGCTGGCCGGCAGGATCGAGTGGAGGAATGCCAGTCGAAGGGCAGCGAGCACCGGGGCGGCACGTAGATCCGTCTCGATGCGGTCGATGATCGCGGCGAGGCCCACGAGCTGGCGCGGTGTGTGCAGGTCAAGCAGCTCGTCCACGAGGTCCGGGGCGCCATCGACTGCCGGGAAGCGTGCCTTGACGATCGCCCGGACTTCATCCGCGCCGACGTCCGCCCCGATCCGGACCAGATCGTCATCATCGAGGGGCGCCTGGCGTAACTCCATCTCCCCACGCTGGTCGCGACAGACCGTGCACCGATAGACCCGGGCGATCGGCACGGGTGAGGGGTCGCCAGTACCCCAGATGAAGTCCTCCGCGACGAGCATCCGACCGCAGGTGGGGCAGCGCGTGGCGTACAGGTCGCCGAGCGAGACCTTGAGGCTGGACTCGCGTCGAGGCGAGGCCGACATGCCCTGGAACGCCGCGTCCAGATGGCGCACGTCCGGCGGTCGCAGTACGACCTCCGCCAGCATCCGGGTGAGCGGGTTGGATTCGAGTGTGATCGCGCGCCGCTGGCGATCCAGCGCGGCCCTGGCGACCCAACCGCCGCGTCCGAACAGGTCCGCGACGACGTCGCCGGCGCCAGAGTGCGCCTCGATCCGGGCGGCGACCAGGGCGCTCGGTGGCGCGGGCAGGAGCCGATCGTAGATCGGCAGTGCCGGCGCCGGGTCAGGGTTCGGGTACGACGACCGGATCGTCATGCGTAGATGCTAGCCCACGGGCGCCAGAGGCCGGCATGGGCCGACGGTCCCGGTTCCGGCGGGCTCAGTCGCCTGTTGCCCACGGGACGACAAAGACTGGAGGTCTGACTGTCGGATCGAGCGCTATAGGGCCGGCTGCGAATCTGGCCCGCCAGCCGAGAATCCTGCAGTTTGTCCTTCTGGGAGCAACATCGACCGGATGCCGCGGGGCGATGCCGCGCTGGCTTGCCGGTTACGGCTCGTCGAGCTCGTCCGGCTCGTCCTCGAAGGCCTCGTCCGTAGTGGCCTCGGGCGGCAGGGCGCGATCCAGATCCTCGATCTCGTCGTCGTCGTCGTCGTCCTCTAGGTCCTCTTCGAGGTCCATCTCCTCGCGAACGAGCGTGCCCTTGGTGTACGGCCGCAGGTCGGTGAGCTTGGCTGCGGTCGGGAAGCTGACCTTGCCGTAGTTACGCGGGTCCTGGAACACCTCGCGGATGATGATCCGCACGTCCTTGTCGCCCAGCGACGTCACGCCCGCAGCGTACTTGTTGCCGTCGGCGATGAGCTTGAGCAGCCGGGCGGCGACCCGCGGCTCCACGACACCGATGCGCATCCCGTTGCTGTGCGCGATGAGGCGGCCACGCTCGGGAGTGAGCTCCACGGCATCGCCCGGGTTGACCTGCGCGAGCTGGCGCGGGTCCGGCAGATCCGTCAGGAAGGCGAACCCGGTCTTGCCGGTCTCCTCGACGAAGATGCCGACCGGAGCCTTGCTGCCGGCCTGCGCCGGGACTGTCTTGTCGCCGGCGGCGACCATCAACATCTTCAGTCGGTCGATATTGCGCTCGGCGATGCGGCTCGTGGGATCGAGGGCAAGCGCGGTCTGGTAGTGCTCGCGCGCTGCACCCAACTCACCCAGCTCCCAGAGCGACTTGGCGAGGCGGTTCTCCGCCTCAGCGTCGGGCCCGAGCTCCAGCAGCTTGCGGTTGGTGGCTGCGGCCATCGCCCATTCGGCGGCCGTCGCCTGGGCGATAGCCTGGTCGGCCAGCTGGCGCTTCTGGCGGGTCAGGCTCGCGGGGCTCTGCGGGTTGATCTCGACGTCGGGGAAGGTCACGTGTGGGCGGTCCTTTCGGGCGGTCCAGGCGATGTGGGGCATGGGGCGATCGACAGGCTGATCGGGTTCGGAGCGCGCGGCGAAGACGCACACAGCGCGGGCTAGTCTTGTAGCACCGTCCGGCCCGGTCGTCAAACGCGACGGGGGTTAGGAGATAGGGGCAGCTGAAACGCGCCGCTCCTTCTTGCGTCGCCGCACCTGGGCGCTTTTCAGCGCCAGCCGCGTGAAGTAGGCCTTCCGAGCCATCTCCGCGCGTCGTGTCCTCTCTCCTGGATCGAGGAGTCCCTCGGGATCCACCTCGCGCTCAAAGCGGCTCATGAAAGCCTCGTGGGCGGCCCGGGTCGTTTCCCGCGGATCGTGACGCGAGAGCATCGTGTAGGCCCCGAGCCGGCCTCTGAGGACGCGCTCCGCATGGGTCGCCTTACTTGCCATTGCACTCCTCCTCCGCACTATTGTCGGCTGGAGCGGTGTTGTCTCACGAGCGTGAGCGACCGCATGTGCTCCACTTGACGTCTCGAGCCTCGCGACCCTAGATGCCCTCGTCTGCGATCCGATCAAGCTCACTGCGTCGGATCCGGACGGACCGGCCGATTCGGATCACGTTGAGACGCTCGGAATTGATGAGTTGGTAGACCGACGAGCGGGATATGCCTAGGAGCTCAGCCGCCTCAGTAACCCTGAGCAGGAGCGGACCCTGCCGTTCGCCGCCGCCGTCTAACCTCGATGCGGGAGGATCCACACGGACTGCCCCTTCGTCGATCGTCAGCAGAATGTGGCCGCACGCCGGACAGCGGATAGCTCGGCCGACATGATCCGCCCTAGTCCTCTGCTGCATCGCGAACAACCCCGTCCCGTCCGACGAACAGGACCCGAATCCGGAGCGTGAGAAGCGCCTGCGCCACCTTCTCGACGAGCCCCCGATAGCCTTGGACGTCAGGCAGCGCGAGGGCGACCTCCGAGGTTGGGGTCTCGTCTCGCATCGTCAGGACAGCAAGTAGCGCGTCTCCGAAGTAGGTTCGCGCCTGGGACGCCGGGTGGTATTTGCGTGGCTGGCCGGCGCGCTCGCCCGTCGAGTAGGTGTCGGCCGGATATCCCTTCACCTCGACGCCGAGTTCCTTGCCATTCCGTCGGGCCACGACGTCCACGCCATGTTCACGTGAACTCGTCTGAGCGACACGCACGATCGACCATCCCTGGCTCACAAGCCAGGCCACGACGGCGCTCTGGACAGGTGCCTCGCCCGGCCAGCCGTCAGAGAGGACCACATCCGATCCCACGGATGACATAGTCCTCGAGCGAGGCTTGGGAACTCGAGGTTCCTCGGGCGCCGCATCTCGATGCGGCTCCTGCGCCGGCTCGGCGCCCGCGCGAAGCCACTTGAGAAACAGACCAGCGCCCTGCACGTAGGTGTGGACAGCGCCTGGAATGAGGCCATTGGCTGTCAAATACTCTCGATAGCCTTGGCGCTCCGCCGAGAGATCGTCGGTGGAGAGGGCGCGCGTCGACCCAACGGGTTCGTGCCTCGCGTATCGACCACGCGGTGCATATTCGCCGTACAGCCAGCGGACGAACAGGCCCGCGTAGTAGCCATGGCTATGAATGGTCTTCGGCGAGAGGTCGCGGGCCGAAAGCCACAGGTCGTATCGCCTGAGTGCTCTTGTCAATTCGTCCTGGTTCCACCCCACGTGGCTATCACCCCGTGCTTGGCAAAGGTGTCAGCGGGCCAGCTGACTCCGGTGACCATCGCTCCAGCATGCCCGTCGACACAGCAGCTGCGCTAGCCTAAGCAGCCCGGGGCGCCCGTGTACAGCGGGACGTTCGGAGCAGGCGGCGAAGGTCACCCTGCAGACTGCAGCGCAGCCCCCCGAGCGTTCTACTTGCAAGAACGATGAAGGGAGGGTCTGCGACGCGTCGCCCGACATCATTCGTCGAGCCCGGGTAATGGGCGCAGTCCGAGCTCCCTCAGAAATGCGTTGTGGTTTGCGGTTGACTCCTGGATCTGCGCCTCGATCTCGACCAGCTCGCGATGCGTCGCCGATAGGTCGATTTCGGCTTCTAGCCCTGCCGTGCTGACATACCGCGAAATGTTCAGGTTGAAGTCGTTGGCCGAGATCTCGTCCATCTGCACGCGCCTGGCATATCGCGCGACGCTCTCCGGACGATCCTGGTAAGTGTCGATGATCCTCGCGATGTGCTCGTCAGACAGGTAGTTCTGGCGCTTGCCCTTCTCGAAGTGCTCCGACGCGTTGATGAACAGGACATCATCGGTCTTCTTGCACCTCTTGAGAACGAGAATACATACCGGAATGCCCGTCGAGTAGAACAGATTGGCCGGCAGGCCGATTACGGTGTCGATGTGTCCCTCGTCGAGGAGCTGGCGGCGGATCTTCGCCTCGACCCCGCCGCGGAATAGGACGCCGTGCGGCAGGATGATCGCCATCACGCCGTCATCCTTGAGGTAGTGGAACCCGTGCAGCAGAAACGCGAAGTCTGCAGCCGACTTTGGGGCCACCCCATAGTTCTTGAACCGCCCGTCCTCGCCCATTGCCTCGTTCGGCTCCCAGCGGTAGCTGAACGGTGGATTGGCGACAATGGCATCGAAACTCGGTTG
>JBKJQY010000031.1:0-11232 GCA_046593725.1 Candidatus Limnocylindrales bacterium | reverse complement strand
TAGCCACCTGGGTCGTGTTGGACTGTCTTCAGGCCTGCTCGAGTCAGTTCAGGCGGCTATCGCGGACCAGATCCACGCTCAAGCCAGGGCCATGACCGGTCCCGACGAGCCGGTCTTAATGCCTAACACGACTGGTAGCGCTAGATGACAGTTTTCAGGGCGTGACGAGCGCCCCGATCCGCCCGCGCCGCGCCTGCGCCCCGACCCGGCCCAGCCCCCGCCCCAGCCCCAGCTCCGACCCCGGCCCCCTGACAGCGACCTACCGGTCGAGTTCGGCGGCGTCCGCGATCGGGACGGAGACCATCTCCCGGCGCGTCGGGGCGCCCAGGATGTAGAACAGCACCCCGAGGCCGATGAACGCGAGCAGCGGCACAAACTGGATGATCTCGAATTCGAGGCGGGTGAATCCTTCGGGCAGAGCCGCATCCGGATCGTCCGTGCCGAAACCGGGGAACAGCAGGGAGATCGTCGCGAACAAGGTCCAGCCGAAGGTCACCAGCGTGATCACCGCGACCCCGATCGTCCCGCCCGGCACGCGGTATGGGCGTGGGACATGCGGGTGCGAGCGACGCAGGATCCACAGGGCCGGGAAGATGGCGAGGTACGAGATGACCGTGGTCGATACCGCCAGACCCAGGGCGACCGTGAAGTACTTCGCGGCGTCGCCGTCGGTGACCGTCAGGGCGAGCACCAGCACGGTCGTCGCCACGACCCCCGACAACAGGTTGACGTTGATCGGGGTGCCGAACCGCTGCGACAGCGTCCCCAGGAATCGTGGCGCGGCCCCGTCGAGGGCGGCCATGGCCTGGGCACGGTCCGCGCCCATGACCCAGGTCGTCCCGCTGGTGACCAGGGCGATGATGAACGCCACGGCGGCGGCGTCGCCCAGGACGGCGCCAAGACCTTCCAGCTGTGGGCCATCGGCCGTGACGGACCCGCCGTACACGGTGAACACGGTCTTGATGGCGTCAACGAACCCGCTGAGCCCGCTGATGTTCTCCTTCGGCAGGACGAGCAGGATCGCGAGGATCGGCCCGCCGTACAGGACGATGGCCACGACGGCCGCCCGGATCACGCCGAACGGCACGTCGCGCTTGGCGTCCTCCATCTCCTCGCCGGCCGCACTCGGCAGTTCGAAGCCGACATAGTTGAAGAAGAGGATCGGCACCAGCGCGATGAAGACCGGATAGGTCGGCGAGAAGTCCCCGGCGGAGAACCCGCTGACGCCGTTCTGGATGCCGTACAGCACCACGGAGAACGTGAACACGCCGAGGACCAGGATGCGGACCCACGCACCGATGGTCGGGATCCACTTGCCGATATCGAACGACAGGATCGCGGCGACCACGGTGAACCAGATGAAGCCAAGCAGGAACGCCCAGTCCCCGAAGGAGGCGACCCCGATGACCGGCCCGGCCAGGGCGTCGCCGTTGGTGAAGAACGTCTTGAAGGTGGTCAGCGCGAGGATGGCCAGCGATCCACCCACCCAGATCGGGTTCGAGATCCAGTAGATCACCGCGTTGACGGCGGCCACGAAGCGCCCGAAGGCCATCCGTGTCCAGATGTAGGAACCGCCCTCTTCCGTGAACGTGGAGCCGAGCTCAGCGGTCAGCAGCGCGTAGGGGATGAAGAACAGCAGCCCCAGGACGATCAGCCAGGTGAAGCCCTCGGCGCCGCTCGCGGCCACCGTGCTGATCGTGTCGAGTCCGACGAGCGTGCAGATCAGGAAGAAGAAGATGTCCGTGCGGCCGAAATGCCGCTGGAGCTTGGCCTTCTCACTGACCGACGCCGATGTCGTGATGTCCATCAGATCCGCGGGAATCGGTGCCCCCGGTGCCGATGCGGTCATGCGTGCTCCCTCACTCCGCCCCCACCTCCCCAGGCGCGCACCATACGTCAGCCGTCAATGGGCGGTGACCCCGTTTCGTCAGTCGATGACGAGGTTCGGGGGCACGTCCTTGGCGACGGGCGGGTATGCCGGGTGCAGCTCGTCGATCGTGTCGGCCAGGATCGACGCCACCGCGAGGTTGCGGAACCAGTTGCGATCCGCCGGGATGACGTACCACGGCGCGACATCGGTCGAGGTCTTCGAGATCGCGTCGTCGAACGCTCGCTGGTAGTCGTCCCACAGCGCGCGCTCGGAGATGTCGCCCATGGAGAACTTCCAGCGCTTGGCCGGGTCGTTCAGGCGAGCCTGGAAGCGAGCCCGCTGTTCCTCCTTGGAGATGCTCAGGAAGAACTTGACGATCGTGGTCCCGTTCTCAGCGAGGGACCGCTCGAAATCGTTGATCTGCCGGTAGCGCCTGGACCAGACCGCCTTGGGTGCGAGGCCGTGGACCCGGACGATCAGGACATCCTCGTAATGCGAGCGATTGAAGATCCCGATCTCGCCCTTGCGCGGCACCTGCTTGTGGACGCGCCACAGGAAGTCGTGGGCCAGCTCCTCGGTGCTGGGGACCTTGAAGCTGGAGACCGGACAGCCCTGCGGGTTGAATGCCTCCATGACCTTGTTGATGGTCCCGTCCTTGCCGGCGGCATCGATGCCCTGCAGGACGACCAGGATGGATCGCTTGCCTTCGGCCCAGAAACGGTCCTGGAGCTCACGCAGGCGCCCGAGCTGGCGCTCCAGCACGGGCGCGGCTGCCGTCTTGTCAAACCCGTGGGTCGCTCCGGTATCGAGCGCCTCGAGCCGGACCTTCGTCGTTGGCTTGACGCGGAGCGCGTCGCGGAGATCGACCATGAGCGTATCGTCGCATGGCCGGCAGCCCCCTGCCCGCTCATCGACAGGAGAGATGCACATGCCTGGTACACCGTCGCCGAGCCCCGTCAGACACCCGGTCAATGTGGCCATGGAGACCGACGCCACCTTCGGAGCTCGGGTCGCCGACCGGGTGACGGGCTTCATGGGAAGCTGGCGGTTCGTGGTCGTCCAGACGATGATCGTCATCATCTGGATCGCCGGGAATGTGGTGCTGCTGTTCCACTTCGATCCCTATCCGTTCATCCTGCTGAACCTGGCCTTCTCCACCCAGGCCGCCTATGCCGCTCCGTTGATCCTGCTGGCCGGCAATCGCGCATCGAAACGGGACCGGATGACCCTGGAGCACGCCTCATCCGAGGCGGATATCGAGGAGCAGCAGAACGAGCGATTGCTGCACGGCAACACGGAGATCCTCCATCGGGTCGTGCGCCTGGAGGAGACGATCCTGGCCCTCGAGGGCCAGATCAAGGCAGCCATCGAGCGCCTCGAACCCCGCCCTTGACCGCAGGCCGCGTCCGCCGCGGTACCATCGAACGCACCCCGTCACCCGGATCTGGAGATCGATCGAATGGCCATCGTCGCGACGAAGCCGCATCCCATCTTCCTCGCCGGCCGCTGGGTCGAGTCGCCGGACGTGCTGACCGTCCACAACCCGGCGGATGCCTCCACGCCGGCCGGTTACACCTACAACGCGACGCCGGAGCAGTACGAGGAGGCGGTCCAGGCAGCGGTCGCGGCCTTCGAGGTGACGCGGGTGCTCCCGGCCTACGAGCGCGGTCGCATCCTGCGCGAGATCAGTGCCGGGATCCGCGAGCGCCGGGAAGAACTGGCACACCTGATCGCCCTCGAGGCGGGCAAGCCCATCCGCGACGCGATGGCCGAGGTAGACCGCGCGTCATTGACCTTTCGTCTGGGCGCTGAGGAAGCCGAACGGATGACCGGCGAGCTGATCCCGCTGGACCTGCTTCCCTCGTCAAAGGACCGGATCGGCATCACCCGCCGCTTTCCGATCGGCCCGATCGCCGGCATCAGCCCGTTCAACTTCCCGTTGAACCTGGCGGCGCACAAGGTGGCCCCGGCGATCGCGTCCGGCAACCCGATCGTGCTCAAGCCGCCGTCCGCGGACCCGCTCACGATGTTGACGATCGCCGAGATCATCGAGGCGGCCGGCGCCCCGGCGGGCTCGGTCTCCATCCTGCCGATGACCCGCGAGCTG
Organism: Candidatus Limnocylindrales bacterium; assembly: GCA_046593725.1. Classification (GTDB taxonomy): domain Bacteria; phylum Chloroflexota; class Limnocylindria; order Limnocylindrales; family CSP1-4; genus SPCO01. The sequence goes on along the minus strand of JBKJQY010000031.1, from coordinate 7,255 downwards.
GGTGACCGGATGGTGGCCGACGAGCGGTTCAAGCTCCTGACCTTCACCGGTAGCCCCAGCGTCGGGTGGCGGATGAAGGAGCGGGCCGGCAAGAAGAAGGTCGTTCTGGAGCTCGGTGGCAATGCCGGGGTCATCGTGGACGCCAGTGCCGATATCGAGTGGGCGGTGAAGCGCTGCCTCATCGGGGCGTACGCATATGCCGGCCAGGTCTGCATCAGCGTCCAGCGGATGTTCGTCCATGAGTCCATCTGGGACGAGTTCATGAGTCGGTTCGTGGCCGGCGTCGCAGGGCTCAAGGTTGGCGATCCGCTGGACCCGACCACCGATGTCGGGCCCATGGTCGACGCGAACCAGGCGAGCCGCACGCAGCGCTGGGTGGATGAGGCGGTCGCCCTTGGCGGCACGCTGCTCGCCGGCGGCCAGGCCGACGGCACGTTCTTCCCACCGACCGTGCTGACCGGCGTGCCGTTGACCGCCCAGGTCTGCTCCAACGAGGCGTTCGCGCCGCTCGTGGTGGCGTTCCCGTTCCACGACATGGACGAGGCGATCGCCCGGGTCAACGACAGTGCATTCGGGCTGCAGACCGGGGTCTTCACCAACGACCTGGCGGGTGCCTGGCGCGCCTTCGCGGAGCTGGAGGTCGGCGGCGTCATCGTCAACGACGTCCCGACCTACCGCATCGACCATATGCCCTACGGCGGGGTCAAGGACTCCGGCCTGGGTCGCGAGGGGCTGCGCTGGGCGATCGAGGACATGACCGAGATCCGGATCATGGTTCTGGCCCAGCCGGGGTAGGCGGGGTCGCGAGCGGCCCAGCCTCTGAAACGGCCCAGCCTCTGAAACGGCCCAGCCTCTTGACGCACGGCGCCCGCTCTCCTTAGTATCCGGCATCATGCTAAGCGTCAAGGTTTCCACCAAGCACCAGATCGTCGTTCCGGCCGCGGCTCGCCGGGATCTCGGCATCCAAGCCGGCGACAGGCTGGATGTCCTAGTGACGGACGACGCCATCGTCCTGCGCAAGCGTCCCGCGAAAGCCTCGGACCGATTGCGCGGCATCGCGGCCGGCAAGGGCTGGTACGACCCGGATCCGGTGACCTACGTCCGCCGCCTTCGAGATGAATGGGAGGCCCATGCCACAGAGCGAGCGGCACTCATCGATCGCGCGTTTGCTGAGCGACCACCGTCGGATCGCACTGGATAGCAACGTCCTCATCTACCTGTTCGACACGGTCGGACCGCAATCCGAGGTCGCGGCCCGGATCATCGATGAGATCGAGGCTGGCCACGTAGACGGCATCCTGTCGACGGTCGCATTGGTCGAGGTCCTGTCAGGACCGGCACGTGCCGGTGAAGCGGCAGCCTTCGAGCGTATGGCCGATCAGCTGCGCAGCCTTCGACTCCTGATCGTTGCGCTAGGTCCTGACGTCGCAGAGGACGCCGCCTGGGTACGGGGCCGCGCAGGGCTGGATCTTGGCGATGCGATCCACGTGGCGACAGCCCGAGCAGCCGGCGCGACTGCGTTGGTCACGAATGACCGCGACATCCGGTCGACGAACGCCCTCGAGGTCTTCTACCTGGACGATCTCGTCGCGTAGGGTCGCTCGAGCGGGATCTCGCGGGTACCTCTGGGCGGCGTTCCTCTCGCCGCGGGTACTGCCATCCCGCGGGTCCTGCCATCTACGAACCGGTGTCGTGGTAGACACCTCGGAAGGCCCCGAAACCGACGAGCGGAGCCCGGTCACGCTCGGCTCCACGGGTCCAACGGCGCCGATACGGTCGTATCAGGCGCCGAGCGTGGTCCAGCACGACGGACCTGCGTATCTGGCGAGTTCACGGGCTTGCGCGCGCCCGGCAGGCCGGCGCGACTCCGCGAGCGCTCCCTCCGCCCCCGTCCCGGGCCATGCGACTCCGCCCGCGCGCGTCCCGCCCGGTGCCTCATCCTTGGCGGCATGGACCTGACGCTCTCCCCGGCCCAGCTCGAAGTCCAGAGCCGCGCGCGCACCTACGTCCGCGAGGTCCTCCAGCCCCTTGAGGCTGAGTTCGAGCGCCTCGGTGGGCACGTGCCCAGCGACTGGGGCAACCCGGCCCGCAAGGCGGCCATCGAAGCTCGCCTGAACGGCGGGTCACTGCCGGTGGAGTTCGGTGGCCAGGGCTGGACGGCGATCGAGCAGGTCCTGGTCCACGAGCAGCTCGGCCAGGTCACCGGGGGCCTGTGGTCGTACATCCCGGGCGCCTACAACGTCCTGATCCACTGCGATCCGGTCCAGCGGAAGCGCTACCTGGACCCCTCCAATCGGGGCGAGCGCTCGGGTAGCTACGCCATCACCGAGGACGGCGCCGGCTCGGACCCGCGGACGCTCCAGGCGACGGCCGTCCGTGACACAGCCACCGGCGACTACATCCTCAACGGCGAGAAGTGGTTCGTCACGGGACCGGACGACACGGACTTCATGATCTTCCACGCCAACCTGATCGAGGGCGACCAGCGCCGACCCACCCTCTTCCTCGTCGACTACGACGTCCCCGGCGTCCGGATCAAGCACGACCCGGACTACATGCACACGTTTGCCGACCGTCACCCGCAGTTCGTTCTGGAGGATGTCCGAGTCCCTGCGGGAGGACTCCTCGGTGGCGAAGGCATGGCCGACGAGATGACCAACGAGTGGTTCGTGGAGGAACGCATCCACATCGGGGCCCGCTGTAGTGGCGCCATGGAACGCCTGCTGACCCTGGCCGTCGAGTGGGCCACGGAGCGCATCCAGTTCGGCGAGCGGATCTACGACTTCCAGGGCGTGTCGTTCCCGCTCGCGGACTCGGCCGCCGACGCCTCCGCGGCTCGACTGCTGACGCGCGAATGCGCCTGGCTGGTCGATACAGGCGAGGACCCGAAGGTGATCCACGCCAAAGCCTCGCTGGCCAAATTGTTCGCCTCGGAGGCGGCCTTCCGCTGCGCGGATCGGGTCGTCCAGGTGTTCGGGGGCCGCGGGTACATGCGCGAATACCCCGCAGAGCGGTTCTTCCGCGAGCTCCGGGTGGACCGGATCTGGGAGGGCACGTCGGAGATCCAGCGGCTGATCGTCGCCCGTGCGCTCGAGAAGCGCGGTGTCGGCCGGGTCGTCGGATGACCTCGGAGACGACCTCGGAGACGACCTCGGAGACGACCGCCGGGAAGACCGCCGAGAAGACCGCGAAGAAGGCCACCCCCGGTTCCATCGACCTGCGCCCGTTGTTCGCGCCACGGTCCGTGGCGGTCGTCGGCGCGTCGGCGCGCACCTGGATCGCGGAGACCGTCCGCGACAACCTGCGGATGATGGGCAGTGCCACGCGCTGCTACTTCGTCAACCCGAACTACACCGAACTCCTCGGCCAGCCGTGCTACCCCAGCCTGGACGCCCTGCCCGAGCGCCCGGACGTGGCGGTGGTGGCGCTCAACCCGCTCAGGGCCGCGATGGTCACCCGCGATGCCGCCGCCGCCGGGATCCCCGCAGTCATCATCCCGGGCGGTGGCGTCGTGGAGGGCGGCGCGGCCGCGGCAGCGATGCAGGACGAGGTCGCCGAAATCGCTCGTCGCCACGGGATCGCGCTGGTGGGCCCCAACTGCATGGGCGTCGTCGACCTCACCGCCAACAGCGCCACGTACATCGGCGACGTCTCGCCCTATCAGCCGCGCGGCGGTGTGGCCGGCATCGCCCAGTCCGGCTCCGTCACCGATGCGTTCATCCAGGCCGGCGCGCGCGTCGGGTTCAGCCGGATCATCAGTTGCGGCTCCGAGGTGGTCCTTGACGTCTGCGACTACCTCGCGTATTGCCTGGACGATCCTGAGACCCACTCGGTGATCCTGTTCGTCGAGGGATTCAAGCGCCCGGAACGCTTCCTTGCCCTGGCCGACCGAGCGCTCCAGCTCGGCAAGCCGATCATGGCCGTGAAGGTCGGCCGCAGCGACCAGGCGCAGGCGGCGGCGGTCGCTCACTCGGGCTCGATGGCCGGCGAGACCCGGGTCACCGATGCTGCGCTCGATGCGGCCGGGGTCATCCGCTGCCGGGATCTGGACGAGCTACTGGAGACGGCCGAACTCGTGGAGGGCACGCGGCGGACCGGCCGGAGCGTGGGCCGTGGACGGACGGGCGTCGTCACCGTGTCCACCGGCGAGGCGTCGCTCATCGCCGACCTCGTCCCGACCACCGGGCTGGACCTGCCACCGATCCCGGAGGCCGCCCGAGCATCCATCCTGGAGCGGCTCCCCACGATGGGCTACATCGGCAACCCGCTGGATCCATGGGGCGCGGCGGATGCCACGACGGCGTACGGTGCTTGCTTCGAGGCCATGGCGGCGTCGGGCGCTTACGACGTCCTGGTCCTCGTTCACGACTCGCCGTACCGCTCCATGCCTGCCGAAGTGGCGACGGCCGGCGATGTCACGCAAGCGCTCCTGGCCGCGACGCGCGATCGACCGGCCATCCTGCCCGTCTACGTCTCGCTGACCTCGGGCGAGCACTCGTCCGAGATCAAGGCACTGCTCGACGAACAGGGTGGTGGGGCGCCGCTCCTGCGCGGCGCCGTCGAGGCCTTCACCGCGATCGCATCGCTTGCGCGGTGGCAGGTACGTCACGAGGCGCGGACGGCGCCCGATGGCCGGGCCTGGCGCGCGAGCTGGCCGGCGCTCGCGGCCGATCGGACGTCGTACGGGCACGACGCCACCGTCCGCGCCCGGGCATACGCGGCGGCGGCAATATCGACCATCAGCGCCCTGCCGGAACGCGAGAGCCTGGCCCTCCTGCGGGCCGCCGGCCTGTCCGTTACCTCCGACATCGCCGCCGCAGACCCGGACGACGCCGTCGCGGCCGCGCGGACCCTGGGCAACGGCCCGGTGGTGCTCAAGTTGGACGCCCTCGGGCTGGCCCACAAGAGCGACCTTGGCCTGGTCCGGCTCGGGCTGGTCGGGGACGACGCCGTCCGCCAGGCCGCCGTGGACTTGGTGGCCACCGCCCGCTCGCACGGCATCGAACCGCGCGGCGTGCTCGTCGAGCCGATGGCCGCGCCCGGCGTCGAGCTCATCGTGGGCCTCAAGCGCGATCCCCAGTTCGGGCCGGCGGTCATGGTGGGCCTGGGCGGCATCCTGGCCGAGGTCCTCGACGACGTCTCGATCCGTCTGGCGCCGGTCGATCACGCGACAGCGTTGGCGATGCTGGACGACCTCCGTGGGCGACGGCTGCTGACCGGTGTGCGCGGTCGGCCCGCCGCGGACCGTGACGCGGTCGCTGCGCTCATCGTCGCCCTGGCGGCCATCGGCACGCAACGCCACGACCTGCTGGAAGTGGACCTGAACCCGGTCATCGCCTCGCCCGACGGCGCACTGGCGGTGGATGCCCTGGTCGTACTGGCCGTCCCCGCCGTCCCACAGGAGACCACCGATGCCTGACGAGCGCCTCATCCAGACCGCGGTCATGCCCTGGGGCGTCCGCCTGACGATGGATCGGCCGGCCAAGCTGAACGCCCTGTCGAGCGCGTTGGTCGAGCAGCTCGTCGAAGCCGTCGACCTGGCCATCGCGGACCCGGCCGTTCGGGTCATCGTCATCGCCGGCGCGGGCCGCGCGTTCTCGGCCGGCTACGACCTGACCGAGGAGACTGAGGGCGGCATCGGCGGTCCCGTGGGTTGGCGCAAGCTCCTGGCGGTGGACGTCGCGGCGACGCTGCATATCCTCGAGTCGCCGAAGCCGGTGATCGCCCAGATCCACGGCTACGCCCTGGCCGGCGGGCTGGAACTCGCGATGGCCTGCGACCTCATCGTCGCCGCGGAGGGGACGAAGCTAGGCGAACCGGAGATCCGCTACGGATCCGCGCCTGTGACCCTGTTGATGCCGTATCTCATCGGCCAGAAGAAAACGCGCGAGTTGCTGTTGACCGGCGATCTCATCGATGCCGTGGAGGCGGAGCGGATCGGCCTGATCAACCGGGTCGTGCCGGCCGACCGGCTGGAGGCGGAGGTGGACGCCCTGGCGGATCGCCTTGCCCGCACGCCACCCGAGGTCATGGGGCCCACGAAGGCGATGTTGAACCGCGCGATGGACGCCGCGGGCTTCCGGATGGCGGTCGAAGCCGGCCTGGACCTCGGGGCGATCATCAACGCCGCAGACACGCCTGAGCAGCGCGAATGGGACGCCATCGTCAAGCGCGATGGCCTCAAGGCGGCACTGGCCTGGCGCGACCGCCGCTACGACGATCGTCTTGCCGACAGCGGTCGCCCCCTGGAGCCGCCCAACCACTGATCCGTGGGACTTTGGTCACAGCGCATCCACGCACCAGCGACCGCGCCCGCGATCGCCGGCTGCATGGGGTGAACCGATGTCACGGACCAAGGTACTGGGTCCGCTGGTCCCTGCGTCCCGTATCGGCCCCGACCGCGGAACCGGTTCAATAGAGCAGACGCAAACGACCGGGTACGCGAGACCGAACTTTCCCATCGGTGCGTCGGGGGGAACACCCAACCCGCTGCACTTCGAAAGGAAGTCCTCGTGTCCGACATCGAGCGCGCGCATCCACTTCCGCCTGCCCGTCCGGGCGCCCGTCGCCGACGACTGCTGGCCGCCATCCTGGGCCTGTCGGTGGTCAGCGTGGGAGCCGGCGCCTTCTCCCTGGCGATCTTCACGAGCACCGCCGCGTCCACGGGGACGTTCGCGGCCGGGACGGTGATCATCACCTCAAACCCGGCTGTCGTGTTCACCGTCGCCGGCATGATGCCCGGTGACACGAATACCCAGGCACTGACCATCGCGAACACCGGCAGCGCCCAATCGCGCTACGCGATGACGACCGTCGCCACGAATACCCTCGGCACCACCCTGACCCTGACCGTCAAGACGCTCGGCACGAGCTGCGCCGTCTTCGACGGCACCAGTGTGCTGGCCGCCACCATCCTGAACGGCGCGGCCATCGGCGATCCTACCCAGGGCGCCCAGGCAGGCGACCGCACCCTGGCCGGCGTCTCCAACGAGGTCCTGTGCTTCAGGGTGAGCCTGCCGCTCGCGACCGGCAACACCCTCCAGGGCATCTCGTCCGCGGTGACCTTCACCTTCGCTGCCGAGCAGACCGCCAACAACCCGTAACCCGAGATCACGATGACGATCGCGAACCACGCGATCACCGTCCTCCGGCGACTCCTCGACGGGCTGCTTCTGGCACTCGTCGCGGTGTCGCTGGGGATCCTGCTGCTCGGCCGAGTCATTCCGGCCCTGGGCCACCCGACGCTCGTCGTCAC
>JBKJQY010000083.1:0-7224 GCA_046593725.1 Candidatus Limnocylindrales bacterium | reverse complement strand
CTCGTTGTGCACCGGGTGACCATTTGATCGAATGAGCGAGTCCTCAGTCGCCGTTCCGGTTGTCAGGTGCACCGATCAGCGATCGAGACCGCTCCCGATGCGCGGTTGGTGCATCGGATGCACTGTCGGGGCGCCACGACCTCCCCGGTCTCCCATATGGTCATGGGGTGCACGTCAAGCCGCCAAGGCGTCCCTGACCTCAGGCCCGGTCCAACGCTCCGCGCAGGTCAGCGATGAGGTCGTCGATTCCTTCGATCCCCACCGACAGACGGACCAGGCCCGGATCCACCTCGAGCGGTGAGCCGGCGACGGACGCGTGGGTCATCGCCGCCGGGACTTCGATCAGCGACTCCACTCCCCCAAGCGACTCAGCCAGAGTGAACAGTCGCGTGCCCTCCGCGATCGCGATGGCCCGCTCCGCCGCGGATCGCCCGCCCGCCGCGGATCGCCCGCCCGCCGCGCCAGCACCACTGTCCCCGGCCGGCACGAACGAGACCATCCCGCCGAACCCCGGGTACATGACCTGGGCCACGTCGGCCCGCCCACGCAGGAACGCGGCCACCGCCGCGGCGTTGGAACCATGCCGCTCCATCCGCAGGTGGAGCGTCCGAAGCCCGCGCAGGACCAGGAAGCAGTCCAGCGGCCCGGGCACAGCACCCATCGCGTTCTGCAGGAACCGCAGCCGCTCACCCGCTGCCGTATCCGTGGTCACGGCGATCCCCAGGATCGTGTCGGAATGACCCGCCAGGTACTTCGTCGCGGAGTGGAAGACGATGTCGGCGCCCAGCGTCAACGGTCGCTGCAACGCCGGCGAGGCGAACGTGTTGTCCACGACGACCAGCGGCCGAACGCCACCCTCCGCAGCCCGGCGCGCCACCACCCCGACGGTCGCCTCGATGTCGACGACCTTCAGGTGCGGGTTCGATGGCGTCTCGAACCAGACCAGCCGGGTCCGCTCGGTCATCGCCTCCCACAGGGCATCCGGTCCGGCCGACAGGTCGACATACCGCGAATCCACGCCCTTCGCGCGATGGACCCGCTCGAGATAGCGGAAGGTGCCGCCGTAGACGTCATCACCCACGACGATCTCGTCGCCCGGGCCGGCCAGCTCGGCGATGGCCGCCGTCGTCGCGGATCCGGATGCGAAGGCGATCCCGGTCCCGCCACCTTCCAGCGCGGCGACGGCTCGCTCCAACCGCTCCCGCGTCGGGTTCTGTGACCGCGCGTACTCGTACCCACCGCGTGGACGACCGACACCGTCCTGCGCGAACGTGCTCGTCTGGTAGATCGGCGGTGATACGGCGCCCGTCAGCTCGTCGGGTTCGGCGCCGGCATGGACGGCCAGCGTCTCGAAGGACTGGGTTCGTTCTGCGTCATCCATGGCGGCGTTCATGGTAGCCGCGCACTCACCCCGTGACGGGGAGGTCGCCCAGCTCGAACACCGCTTCGATCCCGTCGAGCTCGTCTCCCTGGACGCCGACCCGCCGGAACCCCAGTCGGGCGACGATCGCGAGCGACGGCACGTTGTCCGGCGCGATAGCGGCTCGAAACCGGTGCACGCCTTGGCCGCGCGCCCAGTCCAGCATCGCTCGGACCGCTTCCGTCGCGACCCCTTGCCGCCGAAATGCGGGTTCCACCCCATACCCGATCTCGACGCGACCATCAGGCCCCGGGGGTGCATGGAACCCGACCGACCCGATCGTCACCTTCGACCCGCCTGCAGACGCGAGCACGATCACCCGGCCGAGCCATGGCTCGATCCCTGGATCTGCGATGAGATCGACGATCCGAAACCGGAGGAAGTCGGCAAGTCGATCCGGGAAATCCGCGGGCACGCTCGCCCCAAGCTCCGCTTCCGCCGCCGCGAGGTCTCGTGCGACCAAGTGCTGCATGAACGGCAGGGACATCGAGACCAGCTCGGATCGTTCGGTACGGATCGACGGCACGAACACCGCGTCATCTTCGCATCCCGGACAACGTGATACATTCGTCGCGCACGTTTCTCGATCGACCAAGGAGTCCGCGACGCCCATGAGCACCGCCGCCAACGAGGTCCCCGCAGCCGCCGCTCCCCTCACCCTCAAGGATCGCGTCCTTGGGTGGAAGGAGATCCTCGAGACTGCCAACCCGCCCAAGACGCGCCGCATGGACACGGTCGGCAAGTGGCTCGTGATCACCCGGGCGGCCGTCTTCCCGATGACGATCTGGTCCGGGCTGATCGGTGGACTGCTCGCCGCCGAGGTCGCCCGAACGCGGGGCGGCGTCACGGTCGACTGGGGCTTGTTCGCGCTCGCGGTGGTCGGGCTCGTCATCGCCCATGCGGCGAACAACATGATCAACGACTACTTCGACACCCAGAACGGCGTCGACACGAACGACTACGTCCGCGCGCTCTACGCGCCGCACCCGATCCTGTCCGGCTGGGTCACCAAGCGCCAGCTGGAAGCCGCCATCCTCATCGTCAACCTCATCGGCGCGGCGATCATGCTGTACCTGGCGTCCGTTCGCGGCCCGCTCGTGATCGCGTTCGCGCTCGGCGGGTTGTTCATCTCGGTCTTCTATGTCGCACCGCCGATCCGCCTCAAGCACCACGGCCTGGGCGAACCGGGCGTGCTCATCGTGTGGGGCCCGCTGATGATCGGTGGGACGTACCTTGCTGCCACCGGCACCGTGGCGCCGTGGGTCCTGCTCGTATCGATCCCCTACGGGCTGCTCGTGACGTCGGTCCTGTTCGGCAAGCACATCGACAAGATCCAGGCCGACACGAAGCTGGGCGTGCGCACGTTGCCGGTGATCCTGGGTGAGGCTCGCGCTCGCCAGTGGGGCTCATGGCTGATGATCGCCTTCTACCCGCTTGCGATCCTGGCGGCGGTCGTGGGGCTGATCGGACCGTGGGTGTTCCTGGTCGTGCTGGGAATCCCGCGCCTCCTCGACGTCCTCAAGACGTTCCGGAAGCCGAAGCCCGAGGTCGCACCGGCGAGCTACATCGGTTGGCCGCTGTGGTTCGTGGGCTGGGCGTTCGTCCACACTCGCCGGACCGGTGGCCTGTTCACCCTGGGCCTGCTGCTCAACGTGCTGGTGCCGATCACCCTCCCCTGGCTGTAGATCGCGGTCGATCCAGAACGAACACGAGGTAGGCCTCGGCCCGCTCTTCGAACACCGCGCGATCGAACCGAAAGCCGAGCTTGTCGACGAGCCGCTGGCCGCTGGCCGGCCGGAGCTGCTGTGGGCTGATGCTGTGGGCTCAGAGTGTCCCTGCCGCTCCGCGGATCGCGCCGATGTGCACGCGCGGGTCGGGATAGTCCTCGCACCACTGGAAGCGGTGAGCGTGGGCGATCCGCCCGTCCTGGCCGACGACGAACTCGCCGGGCAGCTGCCAGGCGTTGTCGACGAGCGCCCGATCCGTGCCGTGGCGCGACGCCGACAGGTCCATGCCCGCCTGGAGGTCACACCGCAGGAACGCATCCGGAGCATCGAAGAGGATCTGGGCGGTCGTGCCGTCCAGCAGGCCGTACGCCTCGTAGGCACGACGCTCGGGGTCGACCAGGATCGGAACGTCGATCGCGTGACGCTCCGCGTAGCGGGTGGCTCGCTGGGGTTCGCCCTGGCCCACGATGATCACATTGGCGCCGGCGTCACGGTAGCCACCGAGTTCCGAGGCCAATCGCGCGGCACGATCCATGCCGCAGGAGCAGCCGAAGTGGCGCCAGAACAGGATGAGCGCGGGACCCGACGCCCACGAATCGGCCAGTCGCGCGGGATGTCCGTCCATATGGATCAAGGTGGCGTCAGGCGCCGCGTCGCCGAGCTGCGGAGGCAGACTCGTCCAGCGGGTCCGCTGCGGTCCGGCGACCCACGACGCCTTCCAGCGCTCCTCAGCGGCGGCGATCTCGTCCTCGATGTCGGGCATCGTCATCCTCCTCCATGCGCCAGGTACTCCAGGAAGTCCAGCTTGGTCACGACTCCGGCCGGACGATCGCCGTGGACCGCGACCAGCGCGGATGCCCCGCCGGACAGCAGCGCGAACGCTTCATCGAGCGTGGCCGACGCTTCGACCAACGGCAATGGGGCATCCATGACCTCGCCGACGGTCCGCTCCACCACGCTCGGGTCGCGGAAGGCGCGATCCAGCAGGCCCTTCTCACTGATCGAACCGACCAGCCCCACGACCGCATCGCCCTCGGCGTCCTCGGACACGGGGAGCTGGCTGACCCCGTACGCCTGGAGCGTGGCGATCGCGTTGCCCACCCGCTCGGTGGTCCGGGCGACGATCACCGCGGGCCGGTCCGGCGCATGGTGTCGATCGGCCAGGAGTTCCGATACGCGCGTGGCCGAGCCGGTCGTGGCGAGCAGGCCGTTCACCCGCATCCACTCGTCGTTGTAGACCTTGGACAGGTAATTGCGACCGCTATCCGGGAGCAGTACGACGACGACAGCGTCACGGCCAGCCTCGGTCCCGGCCAGGTCTCGCACGACCTCGCGCGCCGCCACCATCGCCGTGCCGCATGAGCCGCCCGACAGGATCCCCTCCTCGCGGGTGAGCCGGCGCGCCATCGCGAACGCGTCGCGGTCGCTGACTCGGACCCAGCGGTCGATGACCGAGGCGTCGTACGTCCCCGGCATGAAGTCCTCGCCCACACCTTCCGTGAGGTACGGCCGGGCCACGTCCCCGGACAGGACGCTGCCCTCAGGATCGGCGCCGATGACCTGGATCGCGGGGTTACGTGCCTTCAGCGCTCGGGCCGCGCCGGTGATCGTGCCGCCAGTCCCGACGCTCGCCACGAAATGGGTGATCCGCCCCTCGGTCTGGTCCCAGATCTCGGGGCCCGTCGTCCGCTCGTGGGCGTCGGGGTTTTCCTGGTTCCAGTACTGGTCAGGCTTGAACGCGCCCCGGATGTCACGGGCGAGCCTGGCGGCCACGGAGTAGTAGCTCTCGGGCGACTCCGGCGGGACGTTCGTGGGGCACAGGACGACCTGCGCGCCGTACGCGCGCAAGAGCTGTTGCTTCTCGGCCGATTGCTTGTCCGCCATGACGAAGATGCAGCGGTAGCCCTTGAGCGCCGCCGCGATCGCCAGGCCGTGCCCCGTGTTGCCGCTCGTCGGTTCGATGATGGTCCCGCCCGGCTTGAGCAGGCCGGCGCGCTCGGCGGCCTCGATCATCGGCAGCCCGATCCGGTCCTTGACCGAGCCGCCCGGGTTGAGCATCTCCAGCTTCGCGAGCAGGAGTGGTTGCCCCTCCAGCGGGCCCAGGTCGCGCGTGACGCGCGTGATCCGGACGAGCGGCGTGTCTCCGACCAGATCGAGGATGGATTCGGCGTAGTGCATCCGGGCGAGGATACCGTGCCAGCGCCCCTATGCGGCTGGACCGACCCCTGGAGCCCCGGCATCCGACGCATACCCACCCAGGGACTGGTAGGCACGGCCGCACAGGTCGTGGGACCCTGGATCAGCTCGGCCCACGCTCAGGACGACCGGTCGTTGCGACCCGGACCCGTCGGATCGGTCGGTTCGCATGCCCACTAGTCCCCGCACGGGTATCTGTCCAGAACGAGAGCCCCGCCACGGCTCCGACCGGGTCGCGGAGCCATTCCCGCACCACCTTCCGATCATCCGGCAGGGCGCCAGCCAGCATCGCGGCGTGTGCCTGGACCCGGCGGCGGCTCGTCCGGCCCTCCCGAACGATCAACCACGCCGAGACGGCCACCGGGTCCCAGCCACGCTCCGCGCCGATCCTGGCTGCCAGTCGCCGCTTCCGGTCCAACGTCCCGAGCAGCTCGTTGACGTCGATGATGTCGGTCTTGAGCTCGATGACGAGCAACGCCTGGCGGCCTGCGTGCCACGCAAGGATGTCAATCACACCGCGTTCGCCGAACACAGCGAACGAAACCTCGGGCGCGAGCGTCCAGGCAGCCAGCCCGTCGCGGAACATCCGCGCGACGGATTCGTGCAACGACGAGTGACCGCGATTCATCAGTCGATCAAGATCGCCGCCACGCCAACGGGGGATGAGATCGACCCGCACATCGATGGCGGACGCCACAGCGCGAATCGTGTCGGTCGAGAGTGAGCCGACGTGTCCTCGCTCGATGCGGGAGACCGTCGATTGCGAGACACTCGCGACCTTGGCCAAGTCGTCCTGACGCCACCCGCGAGCTTGCCTGACGAGCCGGATGACGGTCCCGAAGCGGAAGTCGTCCACCGCTTGATCCTGGCAGTTCGTCGTCACCCGGCACGTATTCGGCGCTCACCGGGCCCGTAGCCGCGCCCCTATGGCCTCTGGGCTGCCGCCACCACTCGACGGGACCGTTTCGGGCCGGCGACCCACAGGGACAGGGCCCAGACCACGACCGCGGCGAGGACGAACGGGATCAGCGGCGCGAACGAGCCCGTCGCATCGAACGCGGCCGCGCCAAGGTAGACCGCCAGGGCGCCCCCGAGCGGGTACGCCACGGCGAGCAGCCCGAAGATCGTCCCGAAGTTCGGCCCGCCGAAGACGTCGCTGAACGCAGCCGAGCGGACGGCGATCGTGGCGCCCGAGCCCAACCCGTGAACGGCGATCCCGAGGACCGCGAGCGCCGGCTGCGACCCGACGAGGCCGATCGCCGCGACGACGCCGCCACCGACCATGGCCGCAGCCGCGAGGCCCACGGCTCGTCGGCCCGCCCGGTCCGACAGCCAGCCGCCGATGACCTGTCCGGCGACATAGGTGAGGGCCTGGATGCCGAGCGCGGCAGCGGCAGCCTCGGCGCGGACCCCGGCACCGACGGCGTTGGGGATGAACGCCTGGAGCACGCCCTCATCGAAGACCCCGATCGCGGCCGCCCCGGCGAACAGGATCCAGAACCGTCGGGTCCGGACCGTGCGACGGACGCTGCGGCGACGTTCCGAGCTGCCGGCGGGCGGGATCTCGTGGGCGGCCGAAACGGCGCCCGGGGCCGACGTCTCGTGCAGACCCTGGGCTCGAGCGGCCACGACGGACTCGGCGGCGCGGAGTTCCTCGGCTCGGAGGTCGGTCTGCCCGGCACTCATGGGTTCGCCATAGCGTCGGCCGGAGCGGGTGGGTGGCTTCCTGGCGGGTTTGGCGGGGGCAGTCTCGGGCCCACTCTCGGCCGCCACTGGCACGACGATCGCCGGGCCGCTGGTCATCATCCAGACGAAGACCACCCCGACCAGGCTCGATGCCATGAACACCAGCGCCGTCTCGCGCCAGCCGGCGGTCTGGAT
>JBKJQY010000014.1:0-103696 GCA_046593725.1 Candidatus Limnocylindrales bacterium | reverse complement strand
GCGCATCTCGATCCCGGCCGGCGCTCGCCCGACCGTGCCCCACCCGTGGTCGTCGAAGGTCGTCGCCGTGCCGGTCCCCGTCTCCGTCGCCCCGTAGCCCTGGAGGACGGTCACGCCGAGGTCCTCCCAGGCAGCCTGCAGCGCCGGCGGCAGGAAGGCCCCGGACGACACGAAGAGCCGGAAGTGCCCGCCGAGTTGGCGATGGATGCTCCGAAACACCAGGCGTCGAGCGACGAACGGCAGGTGCCGGGCGATCCCCCGCAGGCGCTCCACGGTCGACGACCGCCCGCGCTTCTCCACCTCACGCTCGATGGCGCTCCAGAACAGATCGAGCACCTGGGGGACGACGATCATGCTCGTCACCCGGTGCTCGCGCAGGGCGTCGAAGATGACTCGCGGGTTTCGGCTGCGCACATACAGGATCTCCGCGCCGACGTCCAGCGCGTAATACAGCCCGACCGCCTGCTCCAGCAGGTGTGAGAGCGGCAGGGGCGAGACGATCCGGTGGTCCATGGGCGGCACGATCCGATGGAACGTCTCGATCGACGCGACGACGTTGTCGTGGGTCAGCATCACGCCCTTGGGCGTTCCGGTCGTGCCGCTCGTGAACACGAGTTCGAACAACTCGTCCGCGGTGGGTTGGCCCCACGCGGCCTGTCTTGCTTCCCAGTCCGGCGGGAAGAGCGGGTCGTCGTCAGCGGGTTCGGCGCACAGCGCCTCGACCGTCGTCGTCGGGAACTGCTCGAGTCCAGCCTCGCGCGGGTCGGGGGCGTCGCGGCCGGTGCCCAGGATGAGATGACGGGCGCCCGACGCGCGGGTGATCCCCTCGACGGCGTCAGCGGACATGCGCAGGTCCAGGGGCACGATCACCAGGCGTGCGTGCATCGCCCCGAAATAGGCGGCCGGCAGCTCCGGTGTCGAGGGGCTCCAGGTCAGGATGCGATCGCCGGGCTCCAGGTCCAGCGCGCGCAGGCGCCAGGCGGCGATCCGGGCACGGCGCTGGAGCTCCCGATACGTCCAGTGGTCCGTTGAGCCATCGTCGCGGCGGATGCCCAGCGCGGGCCGGTCTCCGAAGCGAGTGGCCGCGCGGTCCAGAAGGTCGATCAAGGTGTGCATCGTGATGATGCTACTCGGTGGTGACCGCCTGGCCGCCGCGCGGGACGGAGGCGCCGCGCGGGGACGGCCGGATGCTAGGGTTCGCCCGATCGGCCATTCGGCCCCGCTGCACGAGGGTGGCGTTGGCATGTTCCCGGTCCTGACCATTGGTCCGTTCGCCGTTTCGACCCACGACGTCTTCAGCCTGCTGGGCATCGCCGTCGTCGACGCCTACTGGATCTTCGTCCTGGGCCAGCGGTTGCCGACCGGGTGACATCGGAGGATCGCCGTGCGCGCGGCCCTCGGGCGTGACGATTCCTGGCAGATAGAGGTGTGGCCGCTGGTACGTGGACGTCGCAGGCTGGATCTCGGCATACAGCAGCCGGACTGCTGGTATGGGCCTGATTCGGCCGCATCCGCGCTTGAGCTGCATGTCGGCCGGAATCACCAGAGCCCTCACCTCTACATGCCGAGAATCGACATCCGGGCCACCGGCTGCCCGTCGGCCGTCCACAGTCGGCTGCCCATCGGTTGACCCCTCAGCACCCCTCGGGTAGACTCCGGCGGCTTTCGCGGCAGCCGTGGGAGCAGGCGTCGAGGCCGGTTGGCCGCGAGTCCCGACGCGCAGCGACACGACTCCTGGCCTGGGGAGGTGAACACCGATTGGCTGAAGTCCGAGTGGGTGAGAACGAGACGTTCGAAAGCGCCCTGCGCCGCTTCAACAAGAAGATCCAGCAGAGCGGCATCCTCGCCGAGGCTCGCCGACGCGAGCACTACGAGAAGCCCTCTGTGAAGCGCAAGCGCAAGGAAGCCAAGCGCAAGAAGAACGCCCGAACGCAGGTCGGCTGATCGGTCGGCCCGCATGTCGGGCCACTGATCGACCCCTGCATCCCCTGCGGGTGCAGTGACGGAGGAGTCGAGCGATCGACCGATCCGTCCGCCCGAGGTGCCAGAACCGGTGTCCCTTCAAGAACAGATCCAGACCGACATCGCCGCAGCCATGCGGAGCGGCGATGCGCTGCGTCGCGATGTCCTGCGGATGGCGTCGAGTGCCGCCTACAACGTCGCGAAGAAGCAGGGCCATGCCCTGACCGACGACGAGATGCTCGGCGTGCTCACGCGCGAGGTGAAGACTCGGCGCGAATCGGTGGTCGCCTTCGAGGGTGCCGGGCGCCAGGACCTCGCCGACAAGGAAGCCGCCGAGATCGAGATCCTGAGCGGCTACCTGCCCCAGGCCCTGACGGAGGCGGAGATCGTGGCGCTCGTCGACGAGGGCATCGCCGCGACCGGCGCCACGTCCGCGCGTGACATGGGCAAGGTCATGGGCTGGCTGTCACCGCGCACCAAGGGCCGCGCCGACGGCAAGCATGTGAGCGAGCTGGTCGTCCAGACACTTGCCCGGGCGGACCTCGCCGCGCACGATGGTGGGACCCACTGACACCATGCTGACCTCCCGCGCCGCGACCATCTCGCGCTTCACGCGGAGCGACGCCACGCGGCTCGGGATCGCGTCCGTGATCCTGATCCTGACCTTGACGGCCATCCTGGGCGCCGACTTCCTGCCCAAGGAGACCCTCACCTCAAAGGCCGGCGACATCGCGCCGAGTGACATCGTCGCCCCGACCGCGGTCGAGTTCGAAAGCGACGTCCAGACGGCCGCTGCCCGCTTGGACGCGCGCGATGCCGTCGAGCCGCAGTACGACTTCACGAGCGAGAAGGCGATCGCCATCGCAGCCGAGCAGGCGCTCGCCCTGGAGCGGCTTGTCTCGCGCGTCGACACGATCTTCACCACGGACCTCGTACCAGCGGATCGAGCCGCCCTGCTGTTGACGGTCCTGCCGGACCTGTCGAAGGCGTCGAAGACGACACTCTCGTCACTCGACGCTGACGGCTGGGTCGCTGTCCGCACCGAGGCGGCGCGGGTCCTCGACGCGGTCCTGCGCACGGAACTCAAGGACACTGAAGTGGCGGCCACCAAGACCCGCCTGACCGGTCTGATGGCCGGTGGCCTGGATGCCGCCCAGCGGATGCTGGCCGCGGAGCTTGTGCGCGATCTCGTCGTCCCCAACTCGTCGTTCAGCCAGATCCTCACGAACCAGGAGCGCGACCGCGCCGAGGCGGCCGTCGTTCCGACCGTGGTCAAGATCGCGCAGCGGGAGGTCATCGTCCGCAATGGCTCGCTGCTGACGACCTCGGACGTAGAGAAGATCGACGCGCTCGGCCTGGGTGTCGCGGGCCCGAATCCGACCGTCTTCGTCGGCTGGTTCCTGCTCGCCATCCTCGTCGTCGGGATGCTGCTCGGGTGGGTCTGGCGGTTCCGACCGGGCCTGTGGCATCGCGACAACGTCCTGTTCCTGATCGGCTTGCTGGTCGTGGGGGCCACGCTCGCGCTCAAGGTGACGGCAGGGAGATCCATCCTGCAGTTCTTCCTGCCGACGGCCGCGATCGGGATGCTGCTCGCGATCCTGCTGGACGCCTCGCTCGCGACCATCGTCATCGCGATCATCGCCGTCATCGGTGGTGCGGTGAATGGCGCCTCGCTCGAGTTCGCGACGTACATCTTCCTCGGCGGGGTCGCCGGGATCATCGCCGTCCGCAAGGGCGACCGATTACAGGTCTTCGTCCAGGCAGCGGCGGCCGTCTTCATCGTCAATGCGATGGTCGTGACGGTCTTCTCGCTGTTGGGGGTTCGGGACGTCCAGGGTGTCCTGGAGCTGTGGTTCGCCTCGGCGGCCAGCGCCGCGGGCTCCGGTGTCGCCGCCGTCGGGTTGTTCGCCGTGCTCGGCTCGGTGTTCGGGATCCTGACGGTCTTCCAGCTGCTCGAGCTCGCGAACCCATCCCAGCCACTCCTGCGCCGGCTCCTCGTGGAGACGCCGGGCACGTATCACCACTCGCTGATGGTCGGCAATCTGGCCGAGCGAGCTGCGGAGGCCATCGGCGGTGACCCGCTTGTCACCCGCGTCGCCGCGTATTACCACGACGTCGGCAAGCTGGCCAACCCGCTCGCGTTCATCGAGAACCAGGCCGGCGGCGAGAACATCCACGACGAGCTGGATCCCGAGGTCAGCGCCCAGGTCGTCAAGCAGCACGTCGCCGACGGCATCGACTTCGCCTACAAGGCCAAGTTGCCCAAGGCGCTCATCGCCTACATCCCGCAGCACCACGGGACGGCGATCATGAGCTACTTCTACGCCCGGGCGAAGGACCTCGCGGCCGCGCCGTTCGGTGGGCTGGGGACCGCCGAGGGTAGCAAGGCTGCCGTTGCCGTCGACGAGCGCAAGTTCCGCCATGCCGGACCCAAGCCGCAGACGCGCGAGGCGGCCTTGATCATGCTGGCCGACGCGGTCGAGGCATCCGTCCGCTCGCTGACGGCCCGCGACGAGCCGGCCATCCGGGCGATGGTCACGCGGATCATGGAAGAGCGCGTCAATGACGACCAGTTCGATGAATGCGATCTGACGTTGCGTGACCTGGAGCGGATCCGCGAGGCCTTCGTTGGTCAGCTCCTGGGCATGTACCACACGCGCATCGCCTATCCGCAGAGCGAGATCGTGGACCTCGAGTCGCGCCGGGCTTCTGGCGGAGGCGGCGGCTCCGCCTCGTGACCCGGGCGATCTACAAGCCACCCTGGCGGATCGACGTCACGGTGCGCCAGGGTGTCGAGGCGCTGGTGGCGAGCGCCACCCTGGCGCGCGTCGTCTCGGCGGCCCTGGACGCTGCGGGCGCGCCTTCGCCGGCCTCGGTCGGCCTGATCCTGTCGGACGACGCGGAACTCTCCGAGCTGAACGCCAGGTACATGGGCAAGCACGGTTCGACCGACGTCCTGTCGTTCCCGCTGCTGCCACCCGAAGCGTTCCCGCCTCACCCTGGGTCATCGGAGCGCCGGGACGAAGCGACACCCGCCTTTCCGCTGCCACCCGGCCGCCGGCCGCACCTCGGCGACATCGTCATTTCGGTCGAGCGGGCGGCAGATCAGGCCGCGGCCGGCCGTGGCGGGCAGACCGGCGACGTGCGTTGGTCCACGGCTGACGAGCTTCGTCTCCTCGCGGTGCATGGCACCCTCCACATCTGCGGCTGGGATCACGCTGAACTGGTCGAGGAAGCGACGATGCGTGCCCTGGAGACGCGACTGCTCTCGGATCTGCAGACGGCCTGATCCGGAGCGCGGTACCATCGCGTCAGGCCCTCCCGGACGGGATCGGGCCCTGTTCGGCTGTCTGCGGAGGGTTCGGGTGAAGCTGGTCGTTGGCCTGGGCAACCCCGGTTCGCAGTACGCGGGCACCCGCCACAACGTCGGCTGGATGGTCGTGGACCGACTGGCGGACCGCGCGGGCTGGGCCGGTCGTGGCCGGCAGCGCGACGCGTCCAACGTGGTCGGCGGACGCTATCGCGGCCTGGACCTGACCCTCGTCAAGCCGCTCACCTACATGAACGAGTCCGGCCTGGCGGTCCGCAAGGCGCTGGCCCGCGACCACGCCCCGCTCCAGGACCTGCTGATCGTCGCGGACGATTTCGCCCTGCCATTTGGGAAGCTTCGATTCCGGGAGGGTGGCAGCCACGGCGGACACAACGGCCTGCGCTCCATCGTGGACGAGTTGGGGACCGAGAAGTTCAGCCGGCTGCGGGTCGGCATCGGCGAACCCGGCCGCGACGTCATCGACCACGTCCTTTCCAAGTTCGAGCCTGATGAACGGGCCAGGCTGGAAGAGCTGCTGGATGCCGCGGCAGATGCGGTCGAGGAGTGGGCGCGCATCGGGACCAGCAAGGCCGCCAACACGTTCAACAAGTTCGAGCTCAGGGCTGCCGACGCTGACCGGACCGCCGCGCCAGGTGACGTGGATGGGCCCGCCGGCACGGACGGGATCCGCCGGACGAAGACCGGTTGGCGCCGGATCCTGCCGACCAGGCCCACGGACGACTGACGGCATGACGAACGTGCGTTCATGACGACGCCTCCGCTTCGGGGCAAGCGCGGCCGCGACCGACGCATCGGCGAGCGTGTGGCCTCCGAGTTTGCCGCGCGGCATGCCCCGCCACTGGACGAAAAGGCGATCGACTTCGATGTCGCCGAAGTGGACGCCGAGGTCGACGATCACCATCGGGCCGATGAACGCTCAGACACCGAGCGCGAGCTCGCCAGGGATCGGGCGCGTGCCATCGCAGCGAGAAGGGCCGCCACAGCCGCGGCGGCGGGTGCGAGCCTCGCGAAGAAGGGGACTGGCCATCGGTTGCCGGACCTGTCCGGCCTGCCCCCGCTCCTGACACGGACGGGGTCGTTCGAGAGCCTCCTGCAGCGGCTTGGTCCGGCCGTCGGGGAGGCGGTGAAGCCCGATCGCGGCAGACACGCCGGTCTCACGTCCGTCCCGCACGGCGCAAAGTCGTATCTCGCGGCGGCCCTGGCGCTTGCGGCATCCGGGGAGCGGCTCGTCTGGATCGCGCGCGATGCGGAGATCGGCGATCGCGTCGCCGAGGAGCTTGGCGCCTGGTTGGGAGACCCCACGGCCGTCGTCGTCCTTGAGCCGCGGACCGCGCTCGCCTACGAGCGGAGCGAACTCGTCGCAGACGAAACGGCTGCCAGGGTCGCTGCCCTCGCCGCCTGGCGGAGTGGGCATGCGCGGGTCATGGTGGCCGGCGTCCAGTCGCTCCTGCAGCACACGCTCGCCCCGGACGACCTGCCGGCATCGCCGCGCGCGATCGCCCCGGGCGCGCGACTCCACCAGGATGCGCTGCTGCACGATCTGCTCGATCTCGGTTACTCGCCAGTCACGGAAGTCGCCGGTCGCGGCGAGTTCGCCCGACGCGGTGGGATCGTGGACGTCTTCCCGCCGTCCATGCCGCTGCCGATCCGCATCGAGTTCTTCGGCGACGAGATCGACTCCCTGCGCGCATTCGACCCGACCGACCAGCGGACGGTCCAGACCGTCGATCGGATCGTGCTGCTGCCGGCCTCCGAGTTCCTGCTCCCGGCCGGAGGGGGCGCGGCGATCCGCGAAGCGCTTGGGCGTGGCGTGGCGAAGCTTCCGGAGCGGCTGGTCACGGACCTCGCCAGGTTCGAAGGGGAGGGTGACGGGTCGATCGTCCCGGATCGGGCGACCGGCAAGGCGACGCGCGCCGTGGCAGTCGGCGACGCGGCCGAGGTCTGGGCCGCGCACCTCGCACCCGCCACGGGCCTCGATCACATCGGTCCTGGCACGCTCCTGCTGCTAGATGAGCCCGGCGACATCGCCGAGGCCGCCGAGTTCCTGTGGCGCCAGGCCGACGAGCGCCGCGCGGAACTGATCGCGGCCGGCGACCTGCCGAAGGATTGGCCGTCCACCTACCTGCCGCCGCGCGACTGGAAGGGCCGGCTCGTGGCCTCCCGGACGCTGGAACTGACGTGGGAATCCGAACCGCCGGTCGATGTGGCCATGGCTTCCGGCCGTCTCAGCTCTGGCGACCTGTTCGGCTGGCGCGATCCGCAGCTACCGCTTGGCCGCGCGGCTCGCCTGCCCGACGCGGTCGCGACCTGGGCCGACGAGGGCGCCCGGATCATCCTCGCGAGCGACCAGTCGGCACGGCTTGCGGACATCCTGGGCGAGGCCGGCCACGCGGTGGGGGTCGTGCAGCGGATCGTGGACCCTCCGCCCAGCGGCGCGATCGTCCTCGTCGAGCGCAGCCTCAACGGCGGTTTCGAAGGTGGCCCCGACGGCCTGGTCGTCGTCACGGATCGCGAGCTGTTCGGGACGGTCCGCGTCCGGCGGCCTCGCGCGCTCCGGCGGGTCGTGCCGCGCGACATCCTGGAGCGGCTGACGCCCGGTGACCTCGTCGTCCACATAGACCATGGCGTCGCCCGTTACGAGCAGATGCTGCGGCGTGGCGGCACGGATGAAGAGCGCGATTACCTGGAGCTGTCGTTCGCGGCCGGCGATCGGATCTACGTGCCGGTCGAGCAGATCGCACGGGTCACGCGCTATGCGGGCGGGGAGCGGCCACAGCTGTCCAAGCTGGGCGGCACGGAGTGGCTGCGCTCCAAGCAGCGCGTCCGCAAGGCCGTCGCGGAACTCGCCGAGGAGTTGCTGCTGCTGTACGCGGCACGGGCCTCAGCTCGCGGTCACGCGTTCGGGCTCGACACACCGTGGCAACAGGAGATGGAGGCCTCGTTCCCGTACGAGGAGACCGTCGATCAGCTGCGCGCCGTGGCCGAGGTCAAGGCGGACATGGAGCAGGTCCAGCCGATGGATCGGCTTGTCGTCGGCGATGTGGGCTACGGCAAGACCGAGGTCGCGCTGCGGGCGGCGTTCAAGGCGACCCAGGACGGCAAGCAGGTCGCGGTCCTCGTGCCCACGACGGTACTCGCCGCGCAGCACCAGGCGACGTTCAGCCAGCGCTTCGGGGCCTTTCCGCTGGAGGTCCGACTGCTGTCACGGATGGTCTCGGCGAAGGAACAGGCGATCACCGTTGACGGGCTGGCCGACGGCACCGTGGATGTCGTCATCGGGACCCACCGGCTGCTCAGCAAGGACATCGCCTTCAAGGACCTGGGCCTCGTCGTCGTGGACGAGGAGCAGCGATTCGGGGTCGCCGCCAAGGAACGGCTCAAGCGGCTCCGCAACGAGGTGGACGTCCTGACCCTGTCCGCGACGCCGATCCCGCGCACGCTCAACCTGGCCCTCGCCGGGATCCGCGACCTGTCCGCCATCGAGACGCCACCGGAGGATCGGCTCCCGATCCAGACCCGGGTCGCAGAGGCGTCGGCCGGCCTCGTCCGCGACGCGATCCTGCGCGAGCTTGACCGCGGCGGCCAGGTCTTCTACGTCCACAACCGGGTCGAGACCATCGAGGCGCAGGCGGAGCAGCTGCGGCGGATGCTGCCAGGCGCTCGCTTTGTCGTGGGTCACGGTCAGATGACCGAGGGCGCCCTCGAGAAGGTGATGCTCACCTTCGCCGACGGCGCCGCGGACGTCCTCGTGTGCACGACGATCATCGAATCCGGACTGGACATCCCCAACGTCAACACCATCATCATCGACCGCGCGGACACGCTCGGGCTGGCCCAGCTGTACCAGCTCCGCGGTCGGGTCGGCCGGAGCAGTCGTCGGGCGTACGCCTACCTGCTCTACCGGCGACGCGAGCGATTGAGCGATGAGGCTCGAAAGCGGCTGCAGGCGATCTTCAACGCGTCCGAGCTGGGCGCCGGGTTCCAGATCGCCCTGTCCGACCTCGAGATCCGCGGTGCCGGCAACATCCTGGGCGGCGAGCAATCCGGGCATATGGCCGCGGTCGGGTTCGACCTGTACTCGCGGATGCTGGCCGAGGCTGTGGAGGTCCAGAAGGCGGACCTTGAGGGCCGGGTCGCCGTCCTGGCAGCCCCGCATGCGGTGCTCGACCTGCCGGTGGAAGCGCATCTGCCCACGACGTATGTGCCGGACGTGGCGCAGAAGCTGGAGTTGTATCGTCGGCTGGCTCGGGCCCGCACGCCGGAGGACCTCGACGCCTTCCGGCAGGAGGTCACGGACCGGTTCGGGGCGATGCCGAAGCCGGTCGCCCGTCTCGTGGAAGTCGCGGAGCTGCGGCTGGCCGCCGAGGCCGCCGGCGTGTCGTCCGTGTCACGAGAGGAAGGCTGGCTCGTCGTGCGGTTCGGGGCGACGCTGACCAGGGCAACAGCGATGCGGCTTCTGGCCGGTCCGGGGTTGCCCGGGACACGGCCCTCGGATGTCACGTTCGCTTCGAACCAGGTCCGGATCCGGCTGCCACGAGATGCGGCGAAGAGCTGGGCGCTCACCCAGGCCGTCGTCGCGCGACTCCAGCACGACCCGGAGTAGCCAAGCTCGGGACCTTCGTCGGCTTGCCGGTGGATCGGAGACGGCGCAACCTCACCGCATGAGACCGGTCCTGCTCGGCGCCATGATCCTCGTCATGGCTGCGTGCTCGCCCGGCTCGCACTGGGTCGGCGACGGTGTCGAGGCCGTCGACGGGTTCTGGATCATGCAGGAGCGTGCGTGCGACGATCCTGGCTGCGCCGCGGCTCAGCGTGCGGCCCTCGCTGCCATCGGCGACCCGGATGGCTCGACGGTGTCCAAGGCGTCGATGGCCGATTGGACCGGCGCCTACGACACCGGCGTCGGCGGCGGCGTCCAGATGTACGCGACCAGCGGGGCGGTCGGTATCAAGTTCTTCGTCGTCGTGCTTGACCTGACGGATGGCACCCGTCGAGTCGTCCCGATCGAGTGCACCCAGCAGGCGGGCGTCCCGCCGGGCAAGCTGTGGGATCACTGCGGGCCAGATGTCAACGGGCACTGGTACAACGGGGTCGGCCACGAACCGTGGACGCAGCCCCAACCGATGTCAGGCTAGCTCGTCGGCCATCAGGTCCATCAACAGGCCGTCGTGGAACCTGCTGTCGGGGCCGCGCTCGTACTGGCGCGTGCGGCCGACAGATCGATCGAGATCGGCTGGGCCGATCGGATCGGCCACAGATGAGCGTGGCGGCCCGACCTTTCTGTCGATCCAGCCCTTCGGCTGAGCGTGGTTGATCGAGATCCGATCAACCAGACCGATCGCGCATCCGCCAGGGCGTCTGGGCACGGAGCGGACCATGCCGGGCTGGTACCCTCACGGGGATGCGACCTCGACGCGAACTCCAGTCCACGTCCGATGATCCGGGCCCGGTCGATCCCGCCGCGTTCCCGGATCTTGCGACCCGCCGCGCCGTGGACGGAGGCGCGCAGGCCGAAGCGTGGCAGGCGATGCTCGATGCACATCCGATCGTGATCGCCGACGGCGCGATGGGCACGATGCTGTTCTCGGCTGGATTGCAGTTCGGCGATCCGCCCGAGGCCTGGAACGTGAGCGAGCCGGAGCTCGTCCGGCGGATCCATCGCGGCTACCTGGACGCGGGTTCGCAGATCGTCATGACCAACACGTTCGGCTGCAACCGGCTGCGGCTCGCGCTCCACGGCCTCGACACCCGCGTCGCCGAGCTGAACCAGACCGCCGCGATCCTGCTCCGCGCGGAGGTCGAAGCGAACGGCGGCGGGGCCCTGGTCGCGGGCGACATCGGCCCAAGCGGCGCGATCATGGCACCGCTCGGGACGCTCGAGTACGACGAAGCGGTGGACCTGTTCGCGGAGCAGGCCGGGGCGCTCGTGGCGGGCGGCGTGGACCTCATCTGGATCGAGACGATGTCGGACCTGACCGAGGTCAAGGCCGCCATCCAGGGCGTCCGCCGCGTCGCGCCAGGGATCCCGCTGATCGCGACGATGACGTTCGATACCCGCGGGCGCACGATGATGGGCGTGACCCCGGAGCAAGCTGTCATCGCGCTCGACGCGTGGGGCGCCGATGCCGTCGGCGGGAACTGCGGCAACGGGCCGGATGAGATCGTGGCCGTCATCGAGCGCATGCGCGCCGTTGCGCCGGACGTCCGCCTGGTCGCAAAGTCGAACGCCGGGATGCCGGAGCTCGTCGACATGCGCGCCGTCTACAAGTCCGAGCCGTCCGCGATGGCGGCGCAGGCTCTGCTCATGCGCGAGGCCGGCGCCACGATCATCGGCGGCTGCTGCGGCAGCACGCCCGACCATCTGAAGACGATCGCGGAGCTGGTCAGCCTGGGCTGAGGGCCCGGACCCGCCACGAGACCGCGGCCGCGGTGCGCGAGCGCTTGGGCATCACGTCATTCCTGGCCGGGACCTGGGCGAGATGACGCCGATCGTGGAGCGCCTCTCCGTGACCTGAGGCCTGTCAGCCGGGGAAGAATCGCGGCAGGTAGGCTCGGTTGGCGTCCAGGAGGGCATCCAGCAGCGGGCCGGCCACCCCAGCACCCACAAGGGGATTCGCGATGAGGGCCCGCAGGGCCGTCCGCCGATCGCCCGAAAGGGCGGCGGCCACGGCCAGTTCCTCATAGGCCTTGGCCGCCTGGACGAGGCCGCGCATCTCCGGAGCGAGCGGGGCGAGGGGTAGGGGATGGGCGCCGTCGCGATCGACGCGGCACGGGATTTCCACGACGGCCGAATCCGGCAAGTCCGGCAGGGCTCCGTCGTTGCGTACGTCGACCACCTGCACGTCACCGGCGCCGTCGTGCAGGGACGTGATGAGCTGTGCCGCGGCCTCGCTATAGAACGCGCCACCCCGGTCGTTCAGGAGGGCCGGCTTCTCGGCCAGGCCCTGGTCCCTGTATAGCTCCAGGAGTCGACGCTCGATCTCGATGACGTCGCCCGCGCGCGTGTGCCCGTCGCGCTGTTCCGCGACGACCGCGGCTGTGTCGTAGTAGTAGTGCAGGTAGTAGGACGGGATCGCGCGAAGGGTTTTGACGATGTCGACCGGCAGCCCGACATGGTCGGCGAGGATCTGCGGCTCCGTATCGAGCAGCTCCGGCAGTCGATCCACGCCATCGACGCGGACCGCTCGCTCCCACGTCAGGTGGTTGAGCCCGACGTGTTCCAGCGCCACCCGGTCTGGCGCCACTTCGAAGCGCGCGGCCATCTGACGCTGCAGGTTGATCGACACGTTGCAGAGGCCCACGGCCCGATGGCCCTGATCGAGGAGAGCCTGGGTCACGATCCCGACCGGGTTCGTGAAGTCTACGATCCACGCTCCGGGTGCGGCGCGGCGCGCTGTGAGTTCCGCCAAGTCCAGGACGAGCGGGACCGTCCGCAGCGCCTTGGCAAAACCACCGGCACCGGTGGTCTCCTGGCCGATGACCCCGAACCGCGGCGGCAGTGTCTCGTCGACGAGTCGCGCGGCCTGACCGCCGACGCGTAGCTGGATCAGCACGAAATCGGCACCATCGATGGCGGCGTCGCGATCGCCGGTCAGGGTTAGACGCCCCGGCCAGTCCAGCTTGTCCAGCATCCGCTGGGCAAGTCCTCCGACGATCGATAGGCGCTCCGAATCGATGTCGAGCAGGACGAGCTCATCGATCCGCAGTCGCGCGGCGCGGCGCGCGAATCCCTCGACGAGTTCCGGCGTGTACGTGCTGCCGCCACCGACGACGGCGATCTTCAGGCCCATCGAAACTCCGCGGGGCTTGACACCATTGCTTATAACGTTATCAGCAATCATGTTCGGCGCAAGCCCCTACGACGAACTCGGAGGACGTCCGCTTCGATGGCACGGTACCGCCTGGAGCTTGGCCCTGTCCCGCTGCACCATCAGGTCTATCTCGACCTGCACGCGGCGCTGGACGCCGGTGAGTGGAAGCCGGGCGCCCAGTTCCCGACCGAGCGCGACCTCGCCGAGCGCTACGGCTGCAGCCTGATCACCATCCGTCGGGCGCTGGGTGAGCTGGTTCGCGAGCAGCGCCTGGAGCGGACCCGCGGTCGCGGTACGTTCGTGCTCCATCCGCGCATCGATCGAGACATCGAGGGGCACCTGTCGTTCACCGAGGAGATGCAGCTCCGCGGCTTGGACCCGGCGACCCGGCTCATCGCTGCACGGCTCGAGTCGGCTGGCGTCGCCGTGGCCGCCGCCCTGAACCTTGAGCTCGGTTCACCGATCCTCTACCTGGAACGATTGCGCCTCGCCGACGGCGAGCCCCTGCTGCTGGAGCAGGTCCATCTGCCAGCCGAGCGGTTCCCAGGATTGCTGGCGTCGGATCTCGAACGGGGTTCGCTGTACGATCTGCTCAAGGACCGCTACGGGACTCGCGTCGCCAAGGCGCGCGAGCTCCTGGAGCCGATCCTCCTGCCCGCCCGTGAGGCCCGCCTGCTGGGTCGCAAACGAGGCGCGCCGGCGCTGCTCATCGAGGGTATCGCCGCGACCGCGGAGGGGACTCCTGTCGAATTCGGCCGGACCTACGTGCGCGGCGATCGCACTCGCTATTACGTGGAACGTGTGGTCGTGCGCCCGCGCTGGATCACGCGAGGGGAGACCGAGGGTGACTCCGCGGTCGTCGATGAGCTGCGTCCACGGACCCGCGCCGTGGAGGTGGAGCGATAGCCATCAGGAGGGACCCCGCCCACACGTCGATCGACGAACCATCGAGCAGGAGGTCAACTATGAACGGACGTCTCAGTAGCCTCGCCGTCCTCGCCGCGACTGCCGCCCTCGTCTTCTCCGCCTGCGGATCGACGTCAAGCGGCCCGGTCGAGATCCGCTGGTATTGCTGCCTCGGGACGGGCGAGGACCCGGCCCAGATCAAGGTGGAGCAGGACGTCGCGGCGGCGTTCAATGCCTCACATCCAAACATCAAGCTCACCTTCGAGGCGGTCCCGAACCAGAGCGCCCGCGACACCCTCGCGACGCAGCTGGCGTCAGGCAGCGGGCCGGACATCGTCGGACCCGTCGGCATCGGGGGCGCCGAGGCGTTCCACGGGCAGTGGCTGGATCTGCAGCCGTACATCGACAAGGCCAAGTACGACATGAGCCAGTTCCCCGAGAGCACCGTCCACCTGTACAACGTGGGCGGGGAGGGCCAGCTCGGCATCCCCTTCGCGATCTACCCGTCCGTACTGTTCTATCGCCCGAGCCTGTTCAAGGAGGCCGGCCTGGCCGAACCGCCGCACGCGTGGGGCGGCCAGTACACGATGCCGGACGGCTCGACGGTCGACTGGGATTACCAGACCGCGACCAAGGTGGCCAAGTTGTTGACGGTCGACAAGAACGGCAAGGACGCGACGGACCCTGCCTTCGATCCTGAGCAGATCGTTCAGTGGGGCTTCGAACCCCAGCGTGACGATTTGCGCCAGGTGGGCGCTTACTGGAAGGCTGGCGCCTTCGCGACCGGCGCGGACGGAACGACGGCTGAGGTCCCAGCCGCCTGGGCCGCATCGTGGAAGTGGTTCTACGACAGCATCTGGACAGACCACATCTCCATGACCGGCCCGCAGTTCCTGGGCAAGGACACCAACCCGGAGGGCTATCCGTTCTTCACCGGCAATGTCGCGATGAGCGAGAACTACCTGTGGTCCACCTATGGCCTCGCGGATCCGCCCCAGGACGACTGGGACATGGCGGCGACGCCGTCGTACGACGGCCAGACGACCGCGGCGCTCAACGCGGACACCTTCCGCATCATGAAGGCCAGCAAGCACCCTGACGAAGCCTTCACGGTGCTGACCTACCTGCTCGGCGACGCGTCCAAGCAGCTCCTGACGGCGTATGGCGGGATGCCCGCCCGAGTCGAGGGCCAGGACGAATTCTTCAAGTCATCTCAGGAGACGTATACGCAGGAGATCGACTGGCAGGTCGCCAAGGACGGCATCGCCTACGCGGATGTGCCGAACTTCGAGGGCTACATGCCGGCCTACAACGAGTCACTCGACCTGATCATCACCTTCGGGACGAAGTGGCAGGCGACACCGGGCCTGGATCTAACCAAGGAGATCCAGGATCTCCAGACCCAACTCCAGGCCATCTGGGACAAGAAGTAGTCGCCGTTCCATGACCGCACCGTCAAGCTCCAGCCCGGGCACCGGCCGTCGCCGGATGTCCGGGCTGGCCTGGCGCCGGGCGCGTTGGGGCTACGCGTTCATCGCGCCCTGGATCGTCGGGTTCTTCCTGTTCACGCTCATCCCGATGGTCGCGACGTTCATCTTCACGTTCACCAACGTGAACCTCGACAACATCGGCAACATCGAGTTCGTCGGCTTGGAGAACTACGCCCAGTTGCTGACGGACCAGCAGACGCACGCCTCGCTGCTGGTGACGTTCAAGTTCGCCCTCATCGCCCTGCCCGTCGCGATGCTTCTTCCGTTCACCGTCGCGATGATGGTCAACTCGAAGCACCTCATGGGCACGTCGGCCTTTCGGGTGCTGTTCTTCCTGCCATACGTCGTGCCCTTCGTCGCCGGCGTTCTCATCTGGCAGGAGATGCTGTCCGATACCGGCTGGATCAACGACTTCCTGCGGGCGATCGGCATCCAGAACCCACCGGACTGGCTCCAGGATCCGAGCTGGATCTATCCGGGCCTCGTGATCATGGGTGTGTGGGGGATCGGGGCCGGCATCATCGTGTACCTGGCTGGCCTGAAGGGCGTCCCGACGGAGCTGTACGACGCGGCCAACATCGATGGGGCCGGTTGGTGGGGGACGCTCCGCCACATCACCATCCCGATGCTTTCGCCGGTCTTCCTGTACACCTTGATCCTTGGGATCGTGGAGGTCCTGCAGTACTTCCTCGTGCCGCTGGTCCTCAAGAACGGGACCGGGGAGCCGGGCGGCTCCACGCTGTTCTTCAACCTCTACCTGTACAAGACGTTCTTCACGTTCCAGAACATGTCGTACGGGGCCACCCTCGCCTGGTTGCTGTTCGGGATCACGCTAGTCATCACCCTGATCATCTTCCGGCTCTCCCGCCGATGGGTGTACTACGCGGGCGACCTGAAGTGATGCCCGCGTGAGCGGCGCCCAGAGCGCCCACCTCCAGGAGGTGACGGTCGCCCAGACCCAGCGTCGCTCCCCGCGTCGTGGTGGCGTGCCTCCAAGGCGCTCCTTCCTCATCACCCTGATCGCGACCCTGGCGGTAGCGGCCTTCCTGTCGCCCTTCCTGCGTGCGTTCACGATCTCGATCAAGAGCCCGGACCAGATCAGCCAGCCCGGTGCGCCCATCTGGCCGGCAGATCAGGCGACGTTCCCGTATCAGGGAGAAGACCTGGACCTGGTCCTGCTGCCGATCGACGGGGCGACTCGCCAGATGGCGATCCTGGAGCGCGGCCGCCAGGAAAGCACGTTCATCGACCCGGCCGCACCGGACGCCGCGCCGATCGTCTGGCAGGGCTCGTGGCGGACGCTGGAACCTGTGTGGGTCTTCGCTCCGCACTGGTCCAACTACGCTGAGGTCTGGACGCTGATCGACTACCCGCGACTCATCTTCAACACGATCATGATCGCGCTCATCGGGACGATCGGCACCCTCACGTCGTGCGTCCTCGTCGCCTATGGGTTCGCCCGGTTCAAGTTCCCTGGTCGGAACCTCCTGTTCACGATGCTCATCGCCACGATCTTCCTGCCGGCTGCGGTGACGTTGATCCCCACGTATACCGTCTTCGCCAAGATCGGCTGGGTGGGGACCTGGCTACCGCTCCTCATCCCGGCGTTCTTCGCGAACGCGTATGACGTCTTCCTCCTGCGCCAGTACTTCATGACGATCCCGCTCGAGATGGACGAGGCGGCTTCGATCGATGGGGCCGGACCGTTCCGGACGCTCTGGTCCGTGCTCCTGCCGCAGTCCTTGCCGGTCGTCGTCGCGGTCGCGATCTTCCACCTGGTGTACTCGTGGAACGACTTCTTCGGCCCGCTCATCTACCTGTCGACCGAGCCGGATCTCCAGCCGATCGCGGTCGGCCTGTCACGGCTGAATGGCCTGCACTTCAAGGACCCGGGGATCATCCAGGCGGGTACCCTGATGACGCTTGTGATCCCGGTCATCGCCTTCCTCCTGACCCAGCGGTTCTTCACGCGAGGGATCGTCATCTCCGGCGTGGACAAGTGACGCCGTGGCGCGTCGCGCTGACGTTCGACGTCGAGCATCCCGATCGGCCCAGCCGGCCCGGGCTCACCGACCGCCTGCTGGACGTGCTCGACGAGCTGAGCGTCGTGGCGACGACGTTCGTGCAGGGCCGCTGGGCCGAGGCCTACCCTGAGACCGCGCGTCGGATCGGTTCGAGCGGGCATCTCGTCGGCAGCCACACCCACTATCACGTCCGGTTGCCGTTGCTGACCGACGCCGGGATCACCGAGGACCTGCGCGACGCTGAAAGCGCCATCCAGGAGATGGTGGGTGCGGATCCCCGCCCGTGGTTCCGCTGCCCGTTCGGGGCTGGGATGGACGACCCGCGGGTGCTGGCGGCGATCGCGGCCGCCGGATATCGCCACATCGGCTGGGACGTCGACGGCCAGGACTGGCAGATCGGACTGACGGCGACCACTCTCGAGTCGGAAGTGGTGGGTGCGACGGTCGAGCACGGCGATGGCGCCATCGTCCTGCTCCACGGTTGGCCGACGCCCACCTCGGAGGCACTCCCCGGGATCGTGGCGCGGCTGCGTGATGAAGGCGCCATGTTCGTTCGGGTGGACGAGCTCGCTAAAGCATGACCGGTTCGATCGATGCGTCGTACGTACTGGGCGTGGACGGCGGCAACTCCAAGACGGACGTCGCCCTGGTCGCCCCTGACGGCCGGCTCCTGGCAGCGGTCCGTGGCGACTCGATCTCGCACCAGCAGGTGGGCCTGGAGGTCGGAGCGGACCGGCTCGTGGCGTTGGTCGCCGCTGCGCGTGGGTCGGCCGGGCTGGGAGCGGACGATCCCATCGCAAACGGGGCTGTGTACTGCCTGGCCGGCGCCGATTCGCCTGGCGACATCCGGCGGCTGACCGCCGCCTTGGCCCGCCGCCCTCTGGCTCGCACGGGCCAGGTCCTCAACGATGCCTTCGCTCCGGTGCGAGCCGGGGCGGATCGTGGTTGGGGCGTGGCCATCATCTGCGGGGCGGGCGTCAATGCGGCAGGGATCGCGCCCGATGGACGGACGGCGCGGTTCGCGGCCCTCGGCGCCATCTCCGGGGATTGGGGCGGGGGCGGGGATGTCGCGATGACCGGACTTGGCGCCGCGGTCCGTGCCCGCGATGGTCGTGGTCCGCGGACCGTCCTGGAGCGCCGCATCCCGGCGTTCTTCGGCCTCGCTCGGCCGCTGGACGTCAGCAATGCCATTGAGCACGGCTCGCTAACGTACGCCGCCCTGCGCCACCTCTCGCCGGTCGTCTTCGAGGCCGCCGCTGAAGGCGACACGGTCGCCCGAGGTATCGTCGAGCGGCTGGCCGATGAGCTCGCGACCATGGCCATCGCGATCGTCCGCCGGCTGGGCATGGTCCGCTCCGACCCGGATGTCGTGCTCGCGGGCGGCGTCTTCGAAGCGTACGACGGAGATTTCGAAAGACGGATCTCGGATGGGATCCTTGCGGTCGCACCGGCAGCGCGGGTGGCCCGTTCTACGGCCTTGCCGGTGACCGGCGCGGCGTTGCTGGCCCTCGACCGACTGCATTCCCCAGGATCGGGTGCCCGGACTGCCGCGTCGGTTCGGACCAAGGCCGAGCTCGGAGCCTGGCGCCCGGCCTGACACAAGCCGTGTCTGGGCAGGGCCCGCGCCTAAACCAAGCGCGAACCGATCAACGACGGAACCGTCCCTCCGCCGTCGGATGGCCCGACGATGTGACCGATCGGCGCCCAAACCCCCTTCAGCGGGCGCCAGGTTCGCCGAATGGCCCATGAACGTGACCGATCCAACGGGAAACGGGCATCGTCGGCTCTCGGGACCCCGCCTGATAGCCCGTCTCGGCAGGGTTCCTGTCCAGCCGCCATCCTTCCCCGATGCAGTCCGCCGCCTCCGCCCCCGCACCGGCCCACGACGGCCTGTGGTCTCCCAAACGTCGAGTCCTCAGCGGTGGGCTGGTCCTCACCATCACCCTGGTCGCCTTCGAGGCTCTCGCCGTCTCGACGGTCGTCCCGCTCGTGGCGCGCGACCTCGGCGGCCTGGAGCTGTATGGCTGGGTGTTCTCGGCGTTCTTCCTCGGCTCTCTCATCGGGATCGCGGTCGTGGGCGGGACGGTGGATCGTGGAGCCCTTGGCCGGCCCTTCGCGTTGGGCCTCGGCCTGTTTGGCCTCGGACTGCTGATCGGCGGCCTGGCCCCGACCATGCCGGTCCTCATCGTCGCCCGATTCATCCAGGGCCTGGGGGCCGGCACGATCCCCCCGATCGCCTACGTCGCGATCGGCCGGAGCCTGCCCGAATCGCTGCGACCACGGATGTTCGCGACGCTGTCCACGGCCTGGATCCTGCCAGGGGTCGTTGGCCCGGCGCTCGCCGGTCTTGTCGGCGAGACCGTCGGCTGGCGATACGTCTTCCTGGGCATGCTGCCCTTCATCGCGATCGCGGGCGTTCTCACCCACCACGCGATCGCCGCTGTCCGGGTCCCCGAGACAAGCGTCGAGGACGAGCTGCTCGCCGGCAACGCCGGCCGTCGACGACTCCCGTCGGCCCTGCTGGTCAGCTTCGGCGCGGGGCTATGTTTGACGGGCCTGTCGAGCCGCGAACCATGGCTCATGCTCGGGCTCGTCACGCTGGGCCTCCTGGCCGGCCTGCCTGCCCTGCTCAAGCTCACACCGACCGGAATGCTCACGGCCCGACCGGTCCTGCCCGCAGCCGTCCTGTTGCGCGGCATCCTTACCTGCACGTTCTTCGGTGTCGATGCCTACGTGACCCTGGCTCTGGAGGAATGGCGCGACCTGTCCGCGATCGCCGCCGGCATCGTCCTCACTGCCGCGACGCTATCGTGGACTGCCGGGTCGTGGACGCAGGCGCGGAATTCGGAGCGCTGGCCGACGCGCCGATTCGTGCAGGTCGGCTTCATGGTCGTCATCGTCGGCCTCGCGCTCTTCTCGATCGTCCTTGTGCCTTCGGTGCCGGTCTGGCTGGCCGTGCCCACGTTTGCGATCGCCGGGTACGGGATGGGCCTGGCCTACGCACCGCTGGCCCTTATCGTGCTGCGCGAGGCCCCGACCGCCTCGCAGGGGACGGCAACAAGTGCCCTGTCGCTCATGGACACCCTCGGCACGGCGATCGGCGTAGGCGTCTCAGGGGCCATCGTGGCCGCCAGCCTGCGGACCTCGGGAGAGGCCGGCGCGGGTCTCGCGGTCGCGTTCGTCGTTGCGATCGGGGTGGGCTTCGGTGGTCTCGTCCTCACCGGCCGCCTACGTGCCGTCCGGGCCGTCAGTCCGGGCGCCGACCCAGCACCGACACGAGTGGATCCGACGGCGCCGCCGGAGCCCGGGTGAACCCGCTCAGGACCTCGATCCGATCGAAGCCCGCGGACTCGAAGAGCGCGACAGCCGTCGCCTGCGTGTAGCTCCTGGTCGCCGGCTCGCGCACCTTCCGGTCGGTCTCCACGACGACACCGTCCCGGAGTCGCTCGAACAATTCGTCGGTGGACTCGAACCCGGTGGAAGGGTCGAACCAGGTGCGGCTGGTGCGGCGGATGACAGAGCCATCCGCCAGTTCGGCCTCACGCATCCGTCGATCGTCCTCGCCGTCGGGATAGTCGAGTGTGATGTCCATGAACGGCATCGCCAGCGTGCCGCCCGGCGCCAGGTGTCCGCGGAACCCTGCCATGGCCGCGGAGATGTCGGCCTCGGCGAATAGCAACTGGAAGGATGACGACGGGACCATGATCGTGCCATACCGGCGCGGGAGGTCCAGCGCCTCCATCCGGCCCTTGTGCAGCCGGCCGGCGATGTCCAGGCCCGCCTCTGCCGCCTTGTCTTCGAGCCGATCGAGCATGTCGCTCGCGACCTCGAGCCCGTCGATGTCGAACCCGAGCGCCAGGAAGTCCAGGAGCAGACGTCCAGTCCCGCAACCCACGTCCAGGATCGGTCCGCCGCGCTCTCGGATGATGTCCAGGAAGAAGTGACGATCCTCCCAGTCCGAGGTATCGCCGCGGAACGCGTCCCAACTTGCGGCCATAAGTCCGGTGTACTCGAGCGGTTCGCTCATCCACGCATCGTAGCGGCCCGGTGGGCGGCCCTGCCTGCGGTAGACTTCGGGGCGGCCCGAGCGCCACGCACCGGGCGCCGTGCCTCAGACCCCAGGAGGTCCCATACCGATGTCCGCCGAGGACCTTCGCTTGAAGATCCGCGAGATCCCCGACTTCCCCAAGCCCGGGATCCTGTTCTACGACATCACCACCCTGTTGAAGGACCCGGCTGCCTACAAGGAGTCGATCGACCTGATGCTGGCGCCGTATGCCGGCGAGGCGATCGATATCGTCGTGGGGATGGAGTCGCGGGGCTTCATCTTCAGCGCGCCGATGGCCTACCTGATCGACGCAGGCCTGGTGCCCGTGCGCAAACTCGGCAAGCTGCCGGCCGAGACGATCTCTGTCGAATATGCACTGGAGTATGGCTCCAATACGCTGGAGATCCACCGCGATGCGATCCAGCCCGGCCAGAAGGTCCTCATCGTGGACGACCTGCTCGCCACCGGTGGCACGGTCAAGGGCACGATCGAGCTGATCGAGCGACTCAAGGGCGAAGTCGTCGGGCTGGCCTTCCTCGTGGAGCTTGAATTCCTCAACGGGCGCGACCGGCTGGATGGCCGCCGGGTCACCAGCGTCATCCAGTACTGACCGCCGGACCGTTCGAGGCCCTGCCCGTTGGCCGACCCCACGACTGATCCCGCGGATCCGGTGACCGACGCCGCTGGGAGCGCCAGCGCCGACCCGACCGGACCCGCAGTAGACCTGGGCCGACGTCGCTTCTTCCGGCAGTTCGCGGGCGACCTCATCCAGACCGCGGCCACCATGGCCGGCGCCGCGCAGGCGCTGCAACGGGCGTCCGCGGAGGCCGCCGGCGCGCTCCTGGACCCGGACGGTGGTGGGGCCCTGGCCGACCTGACGGCCGAGTTCGCCGGCGAACCCGCCCCGCGCGGCTTCCGAACGCCGTTCCGCGAAGACGGTGGCGTCCTGTACCTCGTCGACCAGCGCCACCTGCCCGATGCACTCGTCGAGTACGACTGCCGGTCCGCCGGCGAGGTCGCCTTCGCGATCCGCGAGATGATCGTCCGTGGCGCACCCGCGATCGGGCAAGTGGCGGCGATCGGGATGGCCATCACCGCGGCCAGGTTCGCCGATTCGCGTCCGTACGCTCGCCGCGCGACCCTGCGCGGCGCCGCCAATGCCCTGCGCAGCTCGCGTCCGACCGCCGCCAACCTCGCCTGGGCGGTCGAACGGGTCATGGCGCGCTACGAGGCGATCGGAGACCTGTCGGAGGACGGCGACATGATCGCCCGAGTCATGCGCGAGGAGGCGGACACGATCGTCTTCGAGGCGACCACCGACCACGGCCGGCTGGCGGACTTCGGGTACGGGGCACTGCCGCCCCAGACCGACGAACCGCTGCGGATCCTGACCCACTGCAATACCGGACCGCTGGCCTGCGGGCAGTTCGGGACTGCCCTGGGGGTCGTGCAGGTCGCCCACACCAGCGAGCGACCCGTCCATGTCTGGGTCGGCGAGACCCGGCCCTACCTGCAGGGCGCCCGGCTGACCGCCTGGGAGCTGTCCCAGGCCGGCGTCCCGCATACGCTCATCCCGGACGTGGCCGCCGGTCACCTGATGTCTCGCGGTGAGGTGGACGTCATCCTCGTGGGCGCCGACCGGGTCGCAGCCAACGGCGATACCGCCAACAAGGTCGGCACGTACTCGCTCGCGGTCCTCGCGGCCCGCCATGGCATCCCGTTCTACGTCTGCGCCCCGACCAGCACGGTGGACCTCGCGACCGCGGATGGTGCCGCGATCCCGATCGAGGAGCGAAAGGCCGAAGAGGTGCTGTCGTTCCGCGGTGTCCGCATCGCGCCGCCCGACACGGAGGTCCGCAATCCATCCTTCGATGTCACGCCGGCCGAGCTCATCACCGGGATCGTGACCGAGGAGGGAGTCATCCGGGCACCGTTCGCGGACGGCCTGGCCGCGGCGGTCCTGAGCTCCGCCGCCCGCCATGCTGCCACGCCGTCACCGTTCGTCACGGCGCCCGCCTCTGCGGCCACTCCGCCGGCGGCCGGCTGATGGCGTCGGTCGCGATCGGACGGCGGAGCGGGATCGTCGCACGCACGACCACGGATCGGGGGCTGTTGCGCGCGTACCTGGAGGGCGACCGCCTGTACGCCGCCTACGCCATCTGCGACCTCGAGGAGCGCGAGTTCGCGCGGACCCGATGGGGGATGGCCTGGGACCGCGACCAGCCGATCGCGCTCGTCCTTGAATACAACGGGCCGACGCCGCAGCCGCTGTTCATCACCGGTCGCCCCGACGGGATCGAGACGATCCTGCGCGACCTCGTCCGGCCGCGTGCGGCGTACGTCGCGGCGCGACCCGAGGCCATCCCCGCGGTACGGGCTCACTATCGCGTGGACCCTGGCGCGGCGATGGTCCGGATGTGGGTGGATCGCGCCCGCTTCAGGCCGTACCCGGCCAGCGTCCAGCGCCTGTTACCGGTGGAGAGCGGCGAGCTGAACCGGCTGTATCAGCTGGGGTTCGCCTCGTGGCTGCCATCCACGGCCATCGCCGACGGCGTCTATTACGGGATGCGCGTGAACGGCCAACTCATCGCGGCGGCCGGCACGCACGTCGTCAGCCCGTCGGCTCGGCTTGCGGTCGTCGGCAACGTCCTGACCCACGTCGACTATCGTGGTCGCGGCTTTGCCACGGCGGTCACGGGAGCCGTCACCGCAGAACTGCTGCGAATGTGCGATCAGGTCGTCCTTAATGTCCGATCGGACAACCCGCCCGCGCTCGATGCCTATCGACGCCTCGGCTATGCCGAGCATGCCCGCTTCGAGGAACGCCTCGTCCATCGCCTCGGCTCACCGTGGCCCGCCTTCACGACGCCGCTGCGCCGCCTGTTCGAACGCAAGGAGATCGATCGCCCATGACCCCCACCAGCGTCCTTCCGGGCCACGACATCACTGATCTCGGCCTGGTCGCCGAGGGCGTCCGCCGGATCGAGTGGGCGGAGCGCGAGATGCCCGTCCTGCGCCTCATCCGCGAGCGATTCGAGCGTGAGCAGCCGCTGGCTGGTCTGCGCATCGGAGCATGCCTTCACGTGACGACAGAGACCGCCAACCTGATGCGGACTTTGAAGGCGGGCGGCGCGGAGGTCGTGCTGGCCGCCTCCAATCCACTGTCGACAAAGGACGATGTCGCCGCCGCTCTCGTTGCGG
Source organism: Candidatus Limnocylindrales bacterium (assembly GCA_046593725.1). Classification (GTDB taxonomy): domain Bacteria; phylum Chloroflexota; class Limnocylindria; order Limnocylindrales; family CSP1-4; genus SPCO01. Next base: position 78,923 of record JBKJQY010000014.1, on the reverse strand, counting down.
AGTACGGGATCTCCACCTATGCCCGCCGGGGTGAGGACAACGCCGTCTACTACGCTCACCTCGAGGCGGTCGCCGACACGCATCCGGTCCTGACGATGGATGACGGCTGCGACCTCGTCTCGCTGCTGCACAAGACCCGGCCCGCCCAGGTCAAGGAGGTCCTCGCCGGGACGGAGGAGACGACCACAGGGGTCATCCGCCTGCGCGCGATGATGGCGGATGGCGCCCTGGGCTTCCCGGTCATCGCGGTCAACGAGGCGCAGACGAAACACCTCTTCGACAACCGCTACGGGACCGGCCAGAGCACGCTCGACGGTGTCCTGCGGGCGACCAACATCCTCATCGCCGGACGCAAGGTGGTCATCGCCGGCTACGGCTGGGTCGGCAAGGGGATCGCGTCGCGGATGGACGGGCACGGCGCCCATGTGGCCGTCGTCGAGGTGGACCCGATCCGCGCCCTCGAAGCGCTCATGGACGGGTTCGCGGTCATGTCGCATGGCGACGCGGCGGCCTGGGGTGAGCTGTTCATCACCGCGACCGGCAACCTGAACGTCTTCCGCCGCGAGCACTTCGAGGTCATGCGCGACGGCGCGATCATGGCCAACTCCGGCCACTTCGATGCCGAGCTGGACCTGACCGCCCTACGGGCGCTCGCCGAGGGCCACGTGCGCGAGGTTCGCGAGAACGTCCAGGAGTTCGACCTGGGTGGCAAGAAGCTCAACCTCATCGCCGAAGGTCGCCTCGTCAACCTGGGTGCGGCCGAGGGCCATCCGGCGGCCGTCATGGATATGAGCTTCGCCAACCAGGCCCTGTCGGCCGAATACGTCGCCCTCCACCACGAAGAGCTGGAGCCCAAGGTGTATGTCGTCCCCGAGGCGATCGATGCCGAGGTGGCGCGCCTCAAGCTGGCCGCGCTCGGCATCGAACTCGAGCCCATGACCGCCGAACAGGCCGCCTACGTCTCGTCCTGGCAGCACGGCACCTGAGCCAGGATGGTCGAACGGACCAGCGCGCCATACGGGTCGTGGCGGAGCCCGATCCGCCTCGACGACCTCGTCGGTGACGTCATCGGGCTGGCTGAACCCTGGATCGACGGCGACGACCTGTACTGGCTGGAGTCGCGCCCGGCCGAAGGCGGTCGCCAGGTCCTCGTGCGAGTGGGTTCGGACGGGACGGCGCAGGACCTGACGCCGGCCCCGATCTCCGTCCGCACGCGCGTCCACGAATACGGTGGCGGCGCCTACGTCGTCGCCGGTGGAACGGTCGTCTATTCCGACGGATCGGACGGTCGCCTCTACCGGCTGGACCCGGGTGCGGCCGTTTCGGTTGCGATCACCCCCGCCGGCCCGTGGCGTTACGCCGACCTGCGCTTCGACCCGGCCCGTCGACGGTTCCTCGCGGTCCGCGAGGACCACTCCGGAGACAGTGAGGCGGTCGCCGGGATCGTGGAGGTGCCGCTTGACGGAGAACGCGAGCCGCGCCTCCTGGTCAGCGGCCCGGACTTCCTCGCGGCGCCGCGCATCTCGCCGGACGGGAGCCGTCTTGCCTGGTTGGAGTGGGATCACCCGCACATGCCGTGGGAAGCGACCCGACTGCGAGTCGCGCCGATCGAGGCGGACGGAGCGGTGGGCGTCTCGGACCTGGCGGCCGGTGGCCCGGACGAGTCCGTGGCGCAGCCGGAATGGAGCCCTGATGGCATCCTCCATCTCGTCTCGGACCGGACCGGCTGGTGGAACCTGTACCGATTGCTCGAGGGTCCGCGTCTGGAGCCGCTGGCCCCGATGGAGGCCGAGTTCGCCGATCCGGCCTGGATCTTCGGGCGGTCGTCGTACGGTTTCCTCGCAGACGGCTCGATCGTGGCGGTCGCCCGCCACGACGGACGAGACCGGTTGCTGCATGTCGTCCCGGGTGAGCGGATCGGCGAAGTCGAGACGGCCTTCACCGAGTTCGACGGGCTTCAGGTCCGCCCGAGGGGCGTGCTCGTGCTGGCCGGCTCCCCCGACGGCCCGATCGTGGTGGTCCGCCTGGACCCTGAGACACTCGCCCCGATGGGGATCCTGCGCCGGTCCACCTCGATCGCGCTGGACCAAGCGTCCTTGTCGCTCCCCGAGACGATCCACTTCCCGACGAGCGGTGAGCGCACCGCCCACGCTCTGTTCTATGCGCCACGGAACGCGTTATTCGAGGCCCCGGACGAAGAGCGGCCACCGCTGGTCGTCTTGTCGCATGGTGGTCCGACGTCGAATGCCTCGAGTTCGCTGAACCTGACGGTCCAGTTCCTCACCAGCCGTGGCATCGCGGTCGTGGACGTGGACTTTGGCGGCAGCACGGGCTACGGCCGCGCGTACCGCAGGCAGCTCGAGGGCGCGTTCGGTATCGTCGACGTGGACGACTGCCTCGCGGCGGCGGCGTTCCTCGCGGAGCGTGGCGACGTCGATCCGGATCGCCTGGCGATCGCCGGGGGGAGTTCGGGCGGATACACGGCACTCGCCGCACTCGCCTTCCATGACCGCTTCGCCGCCGGGATCAGTCGCTACGGGATCGGCGACCTGGAGACCCTGGCGGCTGAGACCCACAAGTTCGAGTCGCACTACCCGGATAGCCTCATCGGTCCGTATCCGGCGATGGCCGATGTCTACCGCGACCGGTCTCCGATCCATGTGTTGGAGCGCATCTCGGCTCCGGTCCTGGTCCTCCAGGGTGCCGACGACAAGGTCGTGCCGCCGTCACAGGCGGAGGCGATCGTGGCCGCGCTCTCGGCGAACGCTATCCCCTACGCCTACCTGCTGTTCGAGGGTGAGGGCCACGGGTTTCGCGGAGCGGCCGCTATCCGACGGTCCCAGGAGGCGGAGCTGTCTTTCCTCGGCCAGGTCTTCGGGTTCGAGTCGGCGGACGAACTGGAACCGGTCTCCGTGGAGGGTCTCGGGGCCTGGCGGATGCATCGCGTGCTACGCTCCACCGGACCACACAGACCCACGGGAGGCCCATCGGCCGGATGAGCATCGTCGACGCCCAGCAGTACCTGTTCACGTCCGAATCGGTGACCGAGGGTCATCCGGACAAGATGTGCGATCAGATCAGCGACGCCATCCTGGACGCGATCATCAAGGACGACCCCAACGCCCGGGTGGCCTGCGAAACGGCCACCACGACCGGGCTCGTCATCGTCCTCGGTGAGATCAGCACGTCCACCTACGTGGACTTCCAGGCCGTCGTGCGCGACACGGTCCGTGACATCGGCTACACCCGGGCCGACTACGGCTTCGACTACCTCACCTGCGGCACGCTCGTATCGGTCAAGGAACAGTCGCCGGACATCGCCCAGGGCGTGGATTCCGCGCTCGAAGTTCGCGACGACGCCGCACCGGCCTTCGAGCTTGGCGCGGGCGACCAGGGGATGATGTTCGGATACGCGTGCCGCGAGACGCCGGAGCTGATGCCGCTCCCGATCGCCCTCGCCCACCGCATCGCCCGGCGCCTGTCGGAAGTCCGCCGGACCGGCCAGCTGCCCTACCTGCGACCGGACGGCAAGACCCAGGTCACGATCGAGTACTCGAAGGGCGTCCCGGTCCGGGTCAAGACGGTCGTGGTCGCCGCGCAGCACGACCCGGACGTCCGCGTCGAGCGCCTCCGCTCCGAGATCGTCGAGACGGTCATCCTGCCGACGATCCCGGCCGAGCTTCGTGAAACGGACCCGATCATGCATGTCAACGCCACGGGCCGGTTCGTCACGGGCGGCCCGATGGGCGACGCCGGGCTGACCGGACGCAAGATCATCGTCGACAGCTATGGTGGGATGGCACGCCATGGTGGCGGCGCGTTCAGCGGCAAGGACCCGACGAAGGTGGACCGGTCCGCGGCCTACGCGGCCCGCTGGGTCGCCAAGAATATCGTCGCGGCCGGCCTCGCCGACCGGTTCGAGGTGGAGGTCGCGTACGGCATCGGGATCGCCCGCCCGGTCAGCCTGAGCGTCGAGTCGTTCGGGACCGGCAAGGTCTCCGACGAGGAGCTGCAGCGGCTCGTGGAACGGAACTTCGACCTGCGCCCGGCGTCGATCATCGCGGCGCTGGACCTGCGTCGGCCGATCTACCGCCAGACCGCGGCGTACGGCCACTTCGGGCGACCGGACCTGGAGCTGCCCTGGGAGCGGACCGACAAGGCCGCCCTCCTGGCGTCCGAGGCCGGTCTGCCAGAGCCGGAGTTGGCGGCTACGCCCCGCTGAACGCGCGGACGGCGGCCTCCACGGCCTGCTGGTCCTGGGCCGAGTCGCCGCCGCTGACGCCAACGGCGCCCACGAGGACGCCGTCCCGTTCAAGTGGCATGCCGCCCGCGAATACGATCGTCCGGCCGCCGGCGATCGATTCGTAGCCGTAGAATTCCGTCCCGGGCTGGACGATCGGCGCGAGGTCACGCGTCGGCATGCGGTTGACCAGGGCCGTGAACGCCTTGTCGCGGGCCAGCGTGATGCCGACGAGATCCGCCGCGTCCATCCGCTCGAATGCGACCAACTGGTCGCCCGAGTCGACCACGGCGCAGCTCATCGCGACGCCCAGGCTTCGGGCCTCGTCCTGCGCGGCGTCGATGATCGCCCGGGCGGCTCCCAGCGTCAGGCCGGTCGCCTGCGAGGCCGTTGGCCCTCGCCAGGTGTCCACGTTGTCCAGCCCGAACCGATCAGGCACGTCGCGCGTCAAGACTCCACCACGATGGAGGTCATGGAGCTGTTCCGACCGCCGCTGCGCCGACCCTGCCATGTCAGCAGCGCCTGGCCGACGAGCAGCATCCCGATGGTGAACGCGAGGACCATCGTGGCGACCGCGTTCGTCTCCGGGCTGACGCCACGCTTGACCTGGCCGAAGATGAAGATCGGCAGTGTCGTCGAGCCTGGCCCCGTCACGAAATTCGTGATCACGTAGTCGTCGAAACTGAACGTGAAGGCGAGCAGGAAGCCCGCCACGATCGCCGGCAGGAGCTGTGGGAACGTGATCTGGCGGAACGTCCGCCACGGCGTTGCGAACAGGTCCTGGCTAGCCTCCACGAGCGTCCGGTCCATACCTGACAGCCGCGCCCTGACCAGCAGCAGCACCAGGCTCAGGTTGAACAGGACGTGGGCGGCGATGATCGTGAACTGCCCGAAGCCCAGCTTGAAGACCCCTTTGCCACCGCCCTGCAGGTTGGCCAGGATCGGGTTGATGATGTCGAACGTCGAGGCGAAGAAGACCAGCGTCGCTAGCGCGATGACGATCTCGGGCACGATGATGCTGACGTAGGTCAGAACGTCGAAGCCGAGGCGGGTGCGCTTGCCGACCCGCTGGAGTCCTAGCGCCGCCATCGTCCCGAACACGGTGGCCAGGATCGCATTGGTGAAGGCGATCGAGGCGCTGTTACCGAGCGACTTGAGGACGATCGGGTCACGAAGCGCGACGCCGAACCAATCGAGGGTGAAGCCTGTCCAGATGGTCGCGAGGCGGTTCTGGTTGAACGCGAAGATGACGACGACGACGATCGGCAGGTACAGGAAGCCGTAGACGAGGATCGCCTGGAGTCGGAACAGGCCATTGATCAGCCCGTCCATCCGCTCCGAGGCGATGAGCGCCCGACCCCGACGCGTACGCGGCGTCGTAGTCCCGGTCGCGCTGACCGTCTGGGCGGTCATAGGACGCTCACGTCACGGGTCTTCCGGCCACGGTTCACGAACCAGACGTAGACCGTGATGGTGATGAGCATGATCGCGATCAGGACGACCGCCTTGGCCGACCCGAGCGGCCAGTTCCGGGCTTCGAGGAAGTCGAGGACGAGCGCATTGCCGATGAGGAACGTCTTGCCGTAGCCGAGGATCTCGGGGATCACGTACTCGCCCATCATCGGGATGAAGACCAGGATGCTGCCGGTGATCACGCCCGGCAGGGCGACCGGCCAGGTGATCTGGCGAAACGTCGCCCAGCGGGCGGCGCCCAGATCCTTGGAGGCTTCGACGAGCGAGCGGTCCATCCGCTCGAGGGTCACATACAGCGGGAACACCATGAGTGGCAGGTAGCCGTAGACCAGCCCGAGCATGATCGCCGTCGGGGTCCCGAGGATCTTGAAGTCCGGGTTGCCGACGATCGATCCGATGAACCCGCCGAGGTTGCGTGGGCCGAGGACGATCAACCAGCTGTAGGTCCGGATCAGGAAGCTCGTCCAGAACGGGATGACCAGGAGCAGGATGAGCAGGCCCTTGTGGCGGCCGGCTCGGGTCGCCAGGAAGTACGACAGGGGCAGAGCGATGAGCAACGTCAGCAGCGTCCCGAAGAACGCCATCTGCAGGCTGGTGATGAAGGGCTCAGCGCCCTGCGCGACCTTGGCGTAATTGTCCAGGTTGACGCCAGGCGCGTAGCCGCCGTTCTTCGCCTTCACACCGAAACTGAAGACGACCACGAAGGCCATCGGCAGGATCAGCAGCAGGAGATACCAGAGGCCGGCGGGCAGCAGCAGCAGCCCGGTCACGAGGGCGGATCGACCCGATCCCTCGCGCCGGCGCTGCGCCCGTGCGGCGTCCTTATCCGCCATCGCCCTGTCCCGTCGCGTGGATCAGAGACTCGAGACGAACGCCGTCCAGACGGCGAGTCGATCGGCGTTGTCCGTGACGCTCGAGTCCGCCCCTTCCAGGTTCGCCATCACGTCGGCTGGCGGGAAGATGGACGGATCGTTGAGCAGTTCCTGCGGGACGAGCTTCTTCGCCTCCAGGTTCGGTGTGCCGTACCCGGTGTAGATCGTCTCCTTGGCCTGGATGTCGGGTCGCTGGACATAGTCGAACCAGGCGTAGGTGGCGTTCGGGTGCGGTGCGTCGGCCATCATGGCCCACACGTCCAGCCAGAAGAGCGAGCCTTCGCTCGGGACGACGTACTTCGTGTCGGCCGTTGCCGGGTCCGCCCGGAGCGCGAGGAGCGGGCCGGTCCAGCCGAGGCAGAGGACCGCCTCCTCGGACGCCAGCTTGTCCTGGTAGGTGTCCGAGTCGAGGGCCAGGATGTGCGGGGCCAGATCCGTCAGGAGCTTCTGGGCCTCGGCCAGGTGGGCCGGGTCCGTCTCATTGATCGAGTAGCCGAGCATCTTGAGCGGCATCACCATGACGTCGCCCGCGGACTTTACGAGGACGACCTTGCCGCTGTACTTGCCGACAGCCAGATCGTAGAACTCACGCCACGAGGTTACCGGCTCCTTGACGATCTTGGAGCGGTACAGGATCCCGGTCGTCCCAAAGTCCTTGGGTACGTGGTACTCGTTCTTCGGGTCCCAATTCTGGCTGAGCAGCTCCGGATCGATGTACTTGAAGTTCGGGATCCGGGAGTAGTCCAGCTTCTGGATGTAGCCCTCGGCCGCCATCTGCGGCAGGAACTCGGCGGTCGGGCAGCACATGTCGTACCCGGTGGCGCCGCCGGCCAGCTTCGCCAGCAGCTCCTCGTTGCTTGGGAAGATGTCGTACTGGAAGTTCTTCACGCCAGTCTCGGCTTTGAACGACTCCATGTTGCCTGGATCGACATAGCCGGACCAGTTGAGCATCCAGAGCTCTTCTTCGATCGGCCCGGCGGCAGTCGCGCTCTCCGATGGGGCGGCACTCGCCGGAGTCGACGGGGCCGCACTTGCGGCCGTGGATGGGGCACTGCTGGCGGTGCCACCCGGGGAACAGGCCGCGAGCGCGGCGCTGCCACCCATCAGCCCGGCCGCGGCCAGAAAGCTTCGGCGCGGGACCCGATTGCGGGCCATCTTCGCCATCAGTTCATCGAGACTCTCGTTCGCCATGTAGTGGTCCTCCTCTGCGTGACGGGGATACCCGCCGTGCCTGTCGCCCGACTCATCCAGCCAGGACGATGTCGGCCTCCTGGTGCCACCGGACGATCACCAGATCGCCCGGACCTGCCCCCAGGGCGCTCCCCACGCCCGTGTTGTTCTGATGACGGGCGATCAACTCGCCCACGACCTCCGTGTGGATGCGGTATTCGGTCTGGTCGCCGAGGTAGGTTCCCTGGGTGATCCGGCCGGCGACCTGGATCCAGCCGGCCGGTGCCTCGCCTGCATCGGCGGTGAGGACCTTGAGTCGCTCAGGACGGACGGCGACGATCACGGCATCGCCCAGGGTCAGCGAGGCGGACCGGTCCGTGACCATGCCCGGCAGTACGAGGCCATTGGCGCTCTTCACCGTGGCCGTGGACGTGGCCGGGTCCGACTCGACCACGGTTCCGGCGATGAAGTTGGATGTCCCGATGAAGTCCGCCACGAACCGATTGAGCGGGCGTTCGTACAGTTCCTCTGGGCCGCCCTGCTGCTGGATGCGCCCGTCCTTCATGACGACGATGACGTCGCTCATGGTCAGCGCTTCCTCCTGGTCGTGGGTCACGTAGACGAACGTGATCCCGACCTCACGCTGTAGCGCCTTCAGCTCCAGCTGCATCTCCTTGCGGAGCTTGAGGTCCAGGGCGCCGAGCGGCTCGTCGAGGAGCAGCACCGTGGGGTGGTTGACCAGGGCGCGAGCGAGTGCGACACGCTGCTGCTGCCCACCGGACATCTCCCAGGTGCGGCGGCTCTCATATCCGGACAGCCGCACGAGCTCCAAGGCCTCCGTGACGCGGCGACCCTCCTCGTCCTTGCCCACCTTCCTCTGGCGAAGCCCATAGCCCACATTGCGGGCTACGTCCATGTGCGGGAACAGCGCATAGTGCTGGAAGACGGTGTTCACATTCCGCTTGAAGGCCGGGACGCCCGCGATCGGCTTGCCATCGAGCATGATCTCGCCCTCGCTGGGCTGCTCGAACCCGGCGATCATGCGCAGAGTCGTGGTCTTGCCGCAGCCGGACGGGCCCAGCAGGCTGTAGAACTCGCCGCGGGCGATGCTGAGGTCCATGTGGTCCACGGCGGTCACGTCGCCGAACCGCTTGGTCACGCCGAGGATCTCGACATCCGGGGGTGCCGTCTTCGTGTGAGAGCTGGCGCTGACGGGCGCGGCGCCGCCCTGCGAGGGGGATGGTGACTCCGGCGTCGTGGGAGCGGTCAACGGCGATCCTCGGTGCAGGCGCGTCTGGGTGGCAGGATGGTACGGGCGGCGGCGCATACCGTCAACGAATAGAGAGCCCTGCGCCTGCCTGTCCCGGCCCGCACGACCCGCCGTTCTTGACGGTCCCTGACCGCAGCGGACCAGCGCGCTCACTCGCCCGAGACCAACGCACCTCCCCGCCGGGCCGCCTGCACGGTCAGCTGGGGTTCCTGCCGCACCCGATGCCGCATCAGAGGTCGCCCGTGCAGCCGTACCTGTCGCTCGCATAGGATGGGCGGCATGTACGCCGTCATCATGGCCGGCGGCGGCGGGACCAGGCTTCACCCCCTGAGTCGTCCCGAGCGCCCGAAGCCGTTCCTGCCACTGCTGGGTGCCGAGTCTCTGTTGCAGGCGACCGCCCGACGTCTCGGGGACCTAACCGACGACATCACGGTCGTGACGGATCGGCGCTATGAGGCGATGGTCCTGGACCAGATCCCCTCGGCGCGCCTGCTCATCGAGCCGATGGGTCGCAACACCGCCGCCGCCATCGCCCTGGCGACGACGGCGGTCGATCGCCCGGAGGACGAGGTGATGGTGGTCCTGCCGGCCGACGCCCACATCGATCCGGAGCGCGAAGCGGTCTTCCGCGACGTCCTCCGGGCGGCCGCGACGGAGGTCGCGACCGGGGCCTTCGGGATCGCCGATCCGCTCGTGACGCTCGGGACGCAGATCACCCGGCCGGCGACCGAATACGGCTATCTCGTCCCGCGCGTGGACCGGGTCGAGACGCTCGGCGGTCTGGAGGTCCATCCGGTCCTCGCGTTCGAGGAGAAGCCGAAGCCCGCCCGCGCGGAGGAACTGGTGCAACTCACGGGCGCCGCCTGGAATGCCGGGATGTTCGTCTGGCGCCGGCGCGCGATCCGCGCGGCGCTCGAGCGATACACCGGGCTCATCCAGCTCATCGAGCCCACGCTCGCCGCGCCCGCCCTGCTCCAGCACGCCTACGAACAATTGAAGCCGGTCTCGATCGACTACGCCGTGATGGAGAGCGCCGCTCGCGACGGACATGTCGTCATGGGCTCGATGGACGTCGGCTGGTCCGACCTCGGGTCGTGGACGGCCCTGCTGGAGGCGATCGGCGGTCATGGGACAGGCGCCGTGGTCCAGGCGGGCGAAACGGTCCAGGTCTCCCCGGACGACGTCGTCATCCGCCGATCCGGCGCCCGACTGGGGATCGTCGCGCCCCTCGAGGGCGGTAGCATGACCGCCGTGCAACCGATCGCCGTCCTGCGCGGGTCGGCGCCCGATCGCCATCTCGTGGAGGCGCTCATCGCCCGCTGCTCGGATCCGGAGGAGAGGCGTTGAACCTGACGGGCCCGGCGCCGACGCCGGCGACGATCGTGTTCGGGACCGATGGCTGGCGGGCCCGCGTCGCTGACGAGTTCACGTTCGAGAACGTGCGACGTTGCGCGGACGGGGTCGCTCGCTACGTCGTGGACCGCGGGGAGACAGCCAAGGGCGTCGTCGTCGCCTACGACCGCCGGTTCGCTTCCGAGCACTTCGCGGCGGCAGCCGCAGAGGTGCTGCTGGCCCACGACATCCCGGTCGCGTTCGCCGTTCATGCCGTGCCCACCCAGATGAGCTCGTACGAGGTGTTGCAGCGGGGCTCTGCCGCCGGGATCGTGATCACCGCCAGCCACAATCCGTGGGTCGACAACGGTTTCAAGGTCAAGGCCCCGACGGGCGCGGCGGCCGGCCACGACATCCTGTCCGTCATCGAAGCCCAGCTCGCGCGAAACGGCGGGGTCGCCATCGAGCGTCGGCCGTTCGCGGATGCCGACGCGGCCGGGCTGGTGGAGCACTTCGACCCGTTCGATGGCTACGAACGGTTCGTCCGGCGCACGCTGGATCTCGACGCCCTCCGGGCCGCCGACGTCCGCATCCTGGTGGATCCCATGTGGGGTGCCGGGAGCGGCTGGATCTCGCGTCTGCTGGCCGGTGGGCGGATCGTGGTCAACGAGATCCACCAGGAGCGCAACCCCTACTTCGGCGGGGTCAACCCGGAACCGATCCGACCCAACGTGGACGAGGCTCTGGGGATCCTCGCCGGTGGTGGCTACGACCTGGGCCTGCTGCTCGACGGCGATGCCGATCGCGCCGGCGCAGCCGACGAGCGCGGCATGTTCATCCACCAGCTCCAGGTGACCGGGCTGCTGATGTACTACCTGGCCGAGCACCGCGGGCTACGCGAGCCCGTCGTCGTGAGCATCAACAACACGTCGATGGCCGGCAGGCTCGGCGAGCACTACGGGATCCCGACATTCGAAACGCCGGTCGGGTTCAAGTTCATCGGGCCGAAGATGATCGAGACCGGCGCGATGATGGGTGCCGAGGAGTCCGGCGGGTTCGGGTTCGGGATGCACCTCCCGGAACGCGACGGGGTCTACGCGGATCTCCTGCTGCTGGACCTGTTCCTCAAGGAACGAGCGGCGGGCCGCTGGCCGGTCTCGACCGCCATCGAGCACTTCCACGCGCTCGCCGGGCCGTCGTTCTATCGCCGGATCGACGTCCACGTGGAGCGCCCGCTATATCCGGAGACGAAGCGGCGTCTCCTGGTCGACCTGCGCGAAGGGGCCCCGGCGGACCTGGCCGGTGCGGCCGTCGTCCGGACCGTCCCGCTCGAGACGGCGGACGGCTTCAAGTTCTTCCTTGCCGATGGGTCGTGGCTACTCGTCCGGGCGTCCGGGACGGAACCGCTGGTCAGGGTGTACACGGAGGCGACCTCGGCGGAGATTCGCGACGCGATGCTGGTGGCGGGCGAGCGCCTGGTCCGGGGATCCTGAGGATGAGCGAAGCGGAGGACATGCGCCACGTCGCGGCGCGGCGAGTCGAGAAGCCATGGGGGCACGAGCTGATCTGGGCACACGCGGAGGCGTATGTCGGCAAGATCCTCGTCATAGAGACCGGCAAGCGACTGTCCCTGCAGCGCCATGAGATCAAGGACGAATCGATCCTCGTGCTGTCGGGGCGACTGGAATTGACGCTCGAGGACGACGCCGGTGTGGTCCATGTCGAAGAGCTCGGCCCCGGCGCGCATCGTCGGGTCCGGACGGGCCGCATCCACCGCTACGCGGCCATCGAGCGTTGCGAGCTGATCGAGGTCTCGACGCCCGAACTGGACGACGTGGTTCGTCTCGAGGACGATTTCGGACGACAGGGAACCAGCGCTCCGTAGATCACGGGACCAGGACGAAATTCCACCCCTACCGTGGACCGTCTGCGGGTGTACGCTGTCGGCACGCGACCGCCCTCACCGGTCGAGGTGCATGACCGGTCGGCGGCCTCGGAACGCCCACGGGCGACGGAGGTAGGTCAGCGATGCACAGTTCCCTGATCGGCAAGGTGGAAAAGGCGAATCGCTACGCGCGAGAGCTCGACAGGATCACCTTCGACCGCCTCTCCCTCACCTTCCGCGGCGACAACGACACGCACCATGTCAGTCTCGACGTCGATCAGTGGCGATGCACCTGCCACTACTTCGAGAGTTGGTCGTCGTGTGTCCATCTCCTGACACTCCAGAAGGTCCTTGGCGTGATGTTGCCCGAGGAGGCCCAGGTCTCGATCTTCTCGGCCTCCCCGGAACCGGCCGCAGCGTTGGCCTGACCCACAGCGCACGCGCCTGACGGACGACATCCCGTCAGGGCACGTCGAGCCGCCAGAACCAGGTCGCGCTGTCCCGATCCTCGGCGCGAACCGTGACCGCGAGGGTCCACGCCCCGGGAGCCGGTGCCACGATCTGGATCGGCCCGGGACCCGCACCGACGTTCAGGGCCCCGCGCTCGTCGCCGTTCGCCGCGGGCGCGATGACCGCCGACCAGTCCGCGACGCTGATGTCAGGCGAGAGAGTCATCCGGAGCACCTCGCCCGTGGCCGCCGCGATCGGGGCACCCGGGAGCCACGGGCTGTCGGATCCGCCGCCATCCCAGGTGTAGGTCCCCAGCTGCCCGGCGACCGGATCGCCGCCCTCGACGATGAGCGTGGCGATGGGCGGCTCGCCGACGATCGGGACGGGCGGCGCCGATGCCGCCGGCGTCGCGGCCTTGTCACTGGCCGCCAAGGTCGTTGTAGCAGGCGTCGCCACGACCGGCGTGACGCTCACCTGGCTCGCGTCCGGCGATGCGCCCGGCGCCAACGAGCAGCCGGCCAGACTGACGGCGAACGTCGCGATCACGGACCACCTGGCAACGGCGGTCATACGGGCGATGGTCATCTGATGGCTCCTTCCGCCAGTGGACAGGGTGCGATGCGACACGCGCCCACGTCGATCTTGGCCGCTACCGAGATGCTTCCCACGAGTCCTTCATCGATCGGCGTCACGAACACGGCCCGGACCTGGAGGTCGGCCGTGACACGGAGTGCCTTCGTGTACGTCCCGGACGAGGTCCCGGTGGCCATCGTGCCGGCCGACAGCCAGACGGTCGACCCGAGCGCCCGGGTCTGGAGCGTGACCAGCCGTGCGGACAACGGGTTGGCTCCCAGGCGCTGATACGCGGCGTCATCGGTCACCTTGAGCGTGGCGACGACCGAGATCGTCGTTTGGTAGGCCGCCTGCACCGGCGCGATCAGCGTGAGGGTCGTCGCGAGGCCGTTGCAGGTGGAGTACTTCGATGCCCACGACTGGACGTCGTAGATGAGCTGGAGGGTGGCGACATCGCACGACCCGAACGTGTGCATGTCCCAGCCGACCTTCGGCATGGTCCGCGAGTAGGTCTGGACGACGGCATCAGCGTAGTCGCTGCCGTCCGCGGCGTTGATGTGGTGGCCGAGGCCCTCGACATGGCCGAACTCGTCGAGGGCGACGGTCTCGGCGTCGTAGCACCCGGTCGGAGCGACCGTGTACGACTGGCACCACTTGAGGGTGCCCCAGTCGAAGACGTGACCCTGCTCGCGGAGCCACATCGTGAACCCGTTGGGGGCATCACGCGTGAAACACGCGAGCCCGTTGACGCCGCAGGTCGCCCCCACCCCGTAGCCGATCAGGTTCGGGCCGGTCGAGGCATAAGCGACCGTCGCGGCGCGACTCCCGCGTGAGGCGGTCGCATCGGCCGCGGCCGCCTTGATGGCGGAGGCGATGGCGGCCACGGGCACGGCGCCGGACCGCCACGAGAAGGTGAGCGCCTGGTCCTGGGTGAACGGCTTTCCAGCCAGCGATGGGTCCGGTCCATGGGCCACCGTGACCGCGGCGCCGGCGCCCATGAGCACGACGGCGAAGACGAGTGATACAAGGCCGAGGGTCAGGGATCGCGTCATGGGAGCACCTCATCGAAGGCGGACGACCGTCCGTCAGGGACGTGGCGGAGGATGGGCGCGGGTTCGCCGCTGCCCGCGGGGAAGCGACCACCTGGCGTGAGGGCGATCCAGCCGGGCGGAAGCGCCGTCCCACTCCCGGACCAGCCGCTGCCTGCCAGGATCTCGAACCCCGCCGGCACGGCCCCGAGGTCCCGATCAACGGCGTCATCGAGGCTCACGGACGAGAGGACCCGGCGCCCATGTGCAACGTGGCGCAGGACGAGCCGCGGCCCGTCGTCCGTGGCGATCAGAACAGCCGGTCCAGCGTCATCGGCCAGGATCCGTCGAGTCCCATCGGCGATGGCCACCGCGACGATCGGGCAGGGCATCCCAAGACAGGCCAGATACGCCACGAGGTGGTCGCCCGCGAGGCCGATCGCGGGTCCGAGATCCGGGTCGTCGACCAGGCGGAGCGCGCCGGTCCCGGGAGTGAACACGCGCGTCCGGCAGGCGATCTCGCCACATGACTGGATCGCCAGCTCCGAGTCGTCCGTCGACCAGACCAGATCCGTGGACCAGGTGATACCGAATCGCGGATCCGGGTCGAGCGCTGGGAGGATCCGGGTCGCCGGTCCATCGCCGGCCAACGGCACCCGCCAGATCCCATCGTCCGCCCGCGTTCGGCGCTCAAGACGGAACACCAGGACGGATCGCCCATCAGGGGCGATCGTCGCGCGACGGACGATGTCCGCCGAGCGGTAGACGGCCGTCGTGCACCCCGCCACGACATCCACGGCGACGAGCCGCGAGCCGGATCCGTCATCCGTCCCGACCAGCACGACCCGCCCGAACGGACCGGACGCGAATGATTCCGGTGGGAGGTCCATCGCCTGTGTCCCGGTCCCATCCGCGCGGCCTGTCGTCAGCCGCTGGCCGGCGAGAGCGCCGCTCGGATCCAGCGCAGGATCCAGCCGAAACCACGGACGAGCGCCCGCGGACGGCTCCGGCGCTCGTCGGTCCGCCCGCGCGGGAAGCGACGCCAGACGGTCCGCGTCGCCGCACTCGCGCGGTACCGACGTCCCATCCCGAGCCCCCAGCGTCGTCGACGCGAGCAACCCGACGGCGACCAATGCGATGGCCCCTGGTCCGACCCTGCGAAGCCATATCGACCTCACCATGCTGTTGACCTCCCCGGCGGTGGATACGGCGGGAGGGCGAGAGCGCGATGGTCGCAGGGACCGCTTATCGCCGGCTTAGTTACGGTCGATCGCCGATGACATGTGGGGTTATGCGGACAGTTCGTGCGTGGGACCGGGCCGAGATGCCATCGGCGGTCAGATCAATCTTATGTGGGCCAGTTCAGGGGGAGCGCACACCATGTTCCACGTCGAAGCATCGGATTGACCGCGGTGGTACTGTTCGGGTCAGATCGAACACGGAACGGCACATGGGCGCTCCTAGATCGCTAACCCCCTGAAAGGGTGGCGAGCGCCGACATCGGCCGAGGTCGGGGTTCATCTCCACGTCAGCAGGAGGTGTCCGACTATGCCCGAAACGCGTGGGCGGCACCTCACCACAGGAGGTGTGCCCCATGGGCAAGCAACGTACCCGACCCATCGTGGAATGCTCGATCGTGCTGTCCATCGAGGTGGATGACGACGACGGCATCCACCTCACGGCCTACGACGAAGACCCGGGCGGACCTGTCATCGCCAAACAGCACTTCGCCAGCCCCTACGACCCCTATGAGGTCCTACTTTGGGTAGTCAAGCAGGTCGATGCGCTCCGTCGTCGCGCCTCCCACGTTGAGGTGGCGTCGTGACCGCGACACGAAACACCACGGCCACCATCGAGAACGTCCAGGAGCAGATCCGGGCACTGCCTATCGGTAGGGCGCGGGTCCTCGATATCCCGGTGCTGGTCATCGCCGAAGACGGCAGCACGCGCCCCGTCATTGCGTTCGACTTCTTCGAGGACATAAAAGACGGCGAGGTCACTGGGCAAGCATTCGTCCTCGTGACGGGGTCGCCCGACGATCCTCACCCGATGTGGCTTCGCGGCTACTTCAAGGGGATCGCGTGGCACAAGGCCCACGACCGGGGCGAGGCCTGAACGGGGGAACCGATACCCAGCGACTCGGTCGCTGACCCGGCTACAACGGTCGCTGAGGCCTGATCGAAGGACATCCATCGGAATGTAGGGACGTGCAGTGATCCCCGTCACAGCGCTTGACTGTGACGGGGACCCACCCGAGCACTGTTGACATTGCCAAAACGCCGTCTGTAGGATGCGTCCTGACGCGTTCGACCATAACGAAGAACGATCGTCACGCCCAATCTAGGGCGCCGGGCATTGACGCCACGCGGTACGGAGAGCGTCGACCAGTGAGTCGACGTCATGCCCAAAGGCAACCACCACGCCAAGCCCCCGCCTCCCGCCGTTCGCGGGCGCCCATTCGTTCCGAGTGAGGCAGACCTCCTCTCGCGAACCCCCAGGGCGCGTCGGATGCTCCTCGCGAGGCTGCGCGCGGGCCTGACGCTCGGAGAGGCGGCCCGCCTTTCTGGCCTGTCCATCATGACCGTGGGCGAGGCAGAACGGGAGGTCGCCGGGCGCTGGTACCCGAGCGACGCCACGATCAAGCGACTCACCGACCTCTACGCCGAGTCCGACGAGTGATCACGGAAGCAAGGCGTCGGCAACTCGCCTACGCGGGATCGATCGGCGGTCGCATGTTGTGGGCGCTGCACCCTGACCGAGTCCCTGACACGACGGTCGCCGAGGACGCCCTGCAGGCCTCGTTTCGGGTCGCCCATGGCGGCGATCCTGACGGCTACGCGGGCATCGCGAAGCGCGATCGTCCGGTAGGCCTCTGCCGCCTATGCGAGAAGCGCGTAGAGGTCCCTGATCACTGGGACGACGATCGCAAGGAGGCGCTGGCAAAAGTCCTTCGATCGCGTCACTACCAGCGCCTCGCGGCGCGTGCCGTGGCGCGGCGACGGGTCACGGGATGAGTAGCAAGAAGCGCACGGGCTGGCACGAGTACCTCGTGCGCACGTCGCCCGAGGGGTACTACGAAGAAACCTTGGTGTGCGCTGATGGGTCGGTCACGTCGGAACAGGTCGCCCAGCACTACTCGAAGGACGAGGTCCTAGGCGTCTGGATCGTCCTCAGCCACCAGCACCCGAACGCTGGGGACGCGATCCTGTCACTGCTCGTCCTGCGGACGCTGCTGCCGCGTCTGTTGCGCGAGGTGTACGGGTGTGAGTGTGCCCCATACCCGCAGCGCGCATCCGATGTAGGTCGTCTGGCGTGAGGCCTGTGGCCCGCGACAACCAATCGATCGGGGTGGGTGCCGTCTTGTCGGCCATGACGTTCCTCCTGTCCTCGATAGGGGATGGTATTCGGGTCCGCCCTCGAGAAGCGAACCCGAGTGATGACAGTAGTACAGGGCGCACACGGCACGTCAAGGTCACTCGATCGAACAGGGGCGCGACGTGGTGACCGCGCGGACGCCTGTCTCATGGTGGGAAGCCCACCTCCCCCCGTCTGAGGACGATGACTACTTCTACTGCCCGGTCTGCGGCGGGCATCGCCTCCACGTGTCCGCACCCGATGGCGACCCCGAAGGCAATGCGCTCCTTCACTGCTTCTCGTCGGAGTGCGCCTATCGAGACATCATCCTGACGATCGATCCCGACGCGACCAACGGAACGGGACCGAAGACCCAAAGCAGCGTCCCGCACAAGGACGCGAAACCGGTCGTGCAACCCGCGGACGCACGCGACGACCCGAAGGCCTGGCTTGCCAAGAAGACGGGCACGACGCCCGAGTTTCTCGACACCCTGCCCATCTCGTTCTCGGGCGGGTACATCCGGTACCGCTTCAAAGGCCTTGCGGTCGTCAACTACCGGCAGGCAGGCACCAAGGTTCGAGGTTGGACGCCGCCAGACACCCACGACCCGCCCCTCTGGCCCCTGTTCGCGAAGATGGGCGCCACGGGCACGTTCACAGAAGGGCAGACAGATTGCATCGCCCTTCGTCGTCTCGGGATGAAGAACGTCTACGCGATCACCGGAGGCGCCTCGTCGCCGCCATCGGCGGAGCAGTTCCGCGACATGAAGAAGCGAGGCCTGCGCCATGCGGTCATCGCGTTCGATGCCGACGACTCGGGACGCAAGGGCGCAGAGAAGGCGATGACGAACGTACTGGCGGCGGGACTCGGCGTGTCGGTGGTGTTCCCAACTGACTATGACTCGCTCTCGGGCAAGGGAAAGGATTGGTGCGAGTGGGTCGCTGCTGGCGGCACCCTCGAGACGTTCCCGAGTCCTGACACGTCGGCAGGCCTCCTGACCATCACCGACCTCGCCGAACTCATGCCCACGGAGTACGACTGGATCGTGGACCCGATCATCTTCCCGACCGGAATGACCGTGATCGCCGGGTTGCCGAAGTCAGGCAAGTCAACGTTCGTCGTTGGGTTGTCAGCGGACCTTGGGCGCGGCCTCATGCCCCTCCCACCGACACCCTCGGACCCACGCATAGACGCTCACGTCGCGCCGGTCAAGTTGATCTGGCTGTCCGAAGAACCCGGGCCACCGATCATGGACAAGCACCGTGGATTCGGCCTCCGTGAAGACACCGTCTACTACACGGCAACGCTGATGGCGGAGCGTGGGCAGACACCGACGGACGTCCTCCTCATGGCCCGCGCCCAAGCCAAGCGGTGGGTTTCTGAAGGATCACGAGTCCTGATCGCCGTTGACTCGTTCGAGGTGTGGGCGGGCCTGAAAGATGAGAACGACGCCCCCGAAGTGACCCGCGCCGTCCAGCACCTGAGAGGCGTCCTCGCCACCACGGGCGCCGCCGTCATCGTCATCCACCACCTGCGCAAGGGTGGTGGCGAACGGGGCGAGGCGTTGCGCGGGTCAGGGGCACTCGCGGGCGCCTTTGACTTGGTCATCGAGTACGGCGAGACGACGGGCGACGACAAACGGGAGCGCGCCGTCAACATCCGCGGGCGCCTTGATCGCTCGCGTGGCGAGCAGTTTATGCGCGTCAAGTTGACCGAGGCGTCGAGGTTCGTCCTGCTGTCCGCGGGCGATGGAACGGCGACGATCAACCCCCATTATGCGAACCCGATGACCAAGGTCGGCAACGCACACCGGGACATGGTCCTCGCGGCGTTGCCGGGGACGGTCGCCGAGTTGGTCGCTGTAACTGGGTTCGTCCCGCGCACCGTCAAGGAGCACTTGGGTGCCCTCAGGACCGTAGGCCTCGCGCTGCCGGTCAAGGTCGATGGGCAGCGGGCACCTCGTTGGGAACAGGCCTCGGGTGTGCAGGACTCAACTGTGCAAAGCGAGGAACGCACGTGATGAACCATCCATGCGATGTGTGCAATCCACTACGTGTCTTGCACACATACATAGACCTGTATGCAACTTGCACACCTTGCACGCCTTGCACAGTTCAGTCAGGAAGGAGCAGGAACGATGGGTAGGCCGCTCGGACGTTACCTCGGGGAATACAACTGGGACACCAAGAAGTGGGAAGGAGCAATGAGCGGGGAGGACTACATCGCGATGCACAAGCAGAAGCAGGATCGTGAACTCAACACAGCAGCGGGGTTCCTGTCAGAACGGCAGGACTTCCTGCACGTGTACACAGCGCCTAGCGTGTCGGGCAGTGGGTACGACGTGGTGCTACGGATCGACGGCACGTACACGTCCAAGCGCGATGCCGATGATGCTGCCCTTGGGATGCGTGAGTGGATGGAACGCCTGACCGATGTAGACAAGGACGATCGCATCTGGTGGAACGGTGCTCCGTGGCGTGTGGAGGTACCGCGGTGATCGTGATGCAGGCGCCCCTTGTCTGTGTGTCTACCTCTATTGATCCCAGGCGAACGATCGACCTGTTACCTGTTCCTTATCCGTTGGGTTCGGTCGTTGACGTTCGCGTCTCACGTTCGGTGATCGTTCGTCCTGCCCACGTGATCCCTCGAAGTTATGCAGGCGATCGTGTTCGAGACGGGCACGCCCCACCCCCGGCACTACGCAAGCGCTGCAGCACCCCAAGGGTAGGCAGCCACCAGCAGCGCGCAGCCACAGAAACCCGCATTGGGGCGCCCGACTGATGGCAGGCACGTGCAAGACCTGCAAGTCCCCTGACCGCGCGACACTCGAAGCGCTGATGGGCTCAGGCATGGGCTTGTCGGAAGTTGGGCGCCGTTTCTCGATGAACAGAGACGCCTTGCGACGGCATCGAGACGTCCACATGTCCGCCGCGTTGACCACCCTGCGTCAGGAGCAGGGGCAGACGGAGCGGATCGAGTCAACGGCGCGGGATCGGGTGGAAGGCCTCGTCGCGAAGTTGGAAGACATCGTGCAACGAACCCATGACGAACGCCGCGAAAGCATGCTCCTCGGTGCCTCCCGCGAGTTGCGCGCGTCGATCGAACTCCTTGCTCGTTTGTCCGGCGAACTCCGTCCAGAGGCGTCCGTGAATGTGCAGGTGCTCAACCTCCAGACCTCGAACGAGTGGCAGCAGATGCGGCAGGTGATCCTCGCGGCACTGAGGCCGCATCCAGACGCGCTAGCCGATGTCGCGAACGCGCTTCGCCAGTTGGGTGATGGGCAGTGAGTAGCCTCGCGAAGGACCTGCTCGCGGCGCTTGATCCCGTGGAACTGTGCGCGGCGATTGGGATGACCGCGCCTGATGACTGGCAGATCAAAGCGCTGCGATCGAGGCATCCACGGCAGATATACAACTGTTGCCGCCAGAGTGGCAAAACGACCGTCGCGTCGATCATCGCCGTGCATCAAGCGACGACGGTGCCGAACTCGACCACCTTGCTCATCTCCGCAGGAATGCGCCAGTCGCTGGAGATCGCGCAGAAAGTCCGCCACTTGTGGCAGGAACTCGCCCTCGTGAAAGCGGGCGACAACCAGACGATGTTGACCGCTGAAAACGGGTCCCGCGTCATCTCGCTTCCCGCGAGCGAAGCGACCGTCCGTGGATACACCTGCGACCTGCTGATCATTGACGAAGCGAGTCGAGTGGCGGATGAGATGTACGCGGCCGTTCGTCCCATGTTGGCCACGAGGCAGGACGCCCGCTTGATCGCGATGAGCACCCCGGCAGGTGCGCGCGGGTGGTGGCACGCGGCATGGGAAAACGAAGGCGCGACGTGGGAACGCTACTTCGTGCCCGTGTCGCAGATCACGCGCATCTCAGCGGCGTTCCTCAGGGAAGAACGCGCGTCGCTCGGCGCCTACATCTACTCGCAGGAATACGAGGGCGCCTTTATCAGCCAAGACGATCAGGTGTTCCGCGAAGACGACATCGCGAGGATGTTGGCGCAAGGAGCGCACATGCCGAGCCTATTCAAGGAGAGCACATGAACCTCGTCGTAGCGCTCGACCCAGGTCAGCGACAAGATCCTGCCGCCTTGGTCATCGTCGAGCGGATCATCCTCGCGAAAGACGGCCCGCAGGACATCGAACGGCACCGTTGGGACGTGGCGCACGCGCAACAGTGGGCATTAGGCACGCCGCATACGGCGGTCATCTCGGACACCCTCGACATGCTGAGCCTAGAAACGATGCGCGATGCGCGCCTCCTGTTCGATGCGACGGGCGTAGGCGCGGTGTACGAGGACTTGTTTCGCACGGCTCGACGCGACGGGCGCCTCCGCCTCCCGGCATCCCCGATCGTCATGACCGCCGGCATCTTGGACAACGGCGCGCACCTCGCGAAGCGCAACCTCGTCGGCAGATACGAGGCGAAGTTGTCGAGCGGTCAGATCGCCGTGCGCGATATCCCCCTGCGCGATGAGATCGCGAAGCAACACCGATCGTTCCGCGCCAAGTTCACAGCGGCGGGAAACGACACGTACGAGGCGTTGCGCGAAGGCAAGGACCACGACGACCTCGTCGTCGCCTTGATGCTCGCGACCTACTGGCGGTCAGTCGGCGCAGGCATCCCGCGCTACCTCGCACGAGACGGCGCCCTCGCCCATTCGCGATCGAACACCGCGGACCCGTTCTGAGATGCGCACGGCACGTCAGCGCCTCGCGTCGATCGACGCGCAACTCCACGCCCTCCTTTGGGAACGTGACGGGGCGTGGGGGTCGCCCGCAGCGTCGAGAGAACGTCGGTCTCAGATCGATCGCGAACGGGCATCACTCAACGGTCAGCGGAAACGAGTCGCCGCAGAAGCAATGGCAGAACGAGAAGGAGAACACGTGCAGGACGAGGCGAAGAAGATCCGCGAGCGAATGCGGAAGCAACTGGCGGAAGTAGCCCAGCGGATGTCCGCCGTGCGCGAAGCGGACGACGAGCAGTTCCCAGCAGAGTTCCAAGCCAAGCGGTCGGCGCAGCGGGACGCGCTGCGGCAAGAATGGAAGTCGATCGAGAACCGCGCGGCAGCGGACATGCAGCAGTGGGCGGCGGACGCGTCGCGCACGGCCCAAGCGCTGTACGAGACGGAACCCATCGGGGACGCCGCGCAAGAGTCACGGCGCGTCGCCGAGAACCTCGAAATAGCGGCGCTCGCAACCCCGTTCATCGGCAACCAAACGATGGCCCGCAATCGCCTCTTGCCGGAAGTGCGTCGATACATCGCCCTCGGCGTCTTGGACAAGGCCCGCGTGCACCTCGAAGCGGCACGTCGGGCAGGCGTCGAAGACGGGCGCCTCGATCAGGCGCTCACGATCGCACTCGATCAGACCATCCCGAACAGGAAGGAGGCCCGCTCGCAGATGTCTGTGATCCAGGACGAGGGCGATCTTTTCAAAAACGACATGTACTCGGCGCGTCTCGTGCACAGGGTCGGGACGAACCGTGAACTCGTCGGCGCATCGACCATGACGAAGATGATCGAGTACCGACGCCGCGAAGGCCTCGTGCCCGTCTCGGGATCGGGCGGCGAGTCGGGCGACAGTGGAGGCGCCGCGGAATAACACGCCCACCTTGACGCGACCTGCGGCGGGTCGCGCCGAGGGCCGGGCATGGGGCGCGAGGTCTTCTTCTGGGCGTGAGAAGCGCCCAGCCTCGCGCCCCCATCCAACCCCTACAACGTTCGACCCAGAATGTCGCAGATTGCCCATGGTGTGCACCCGATCGCGACCTACACCCGCCCAATTCGTCGGGTTCACGTGTCGCGCCCCTGCACGCCGCCTTCACGAGGGGCGTGCTTGATGCTCGTCCCGTCGTCTCACACGTCAGGCGAAACAATGGGAGCGCGCAGCCATCGTGTATGCGTTCACGAGGGAAGGCGAACCAGGCGACAACCAGTACACGAGGTCTACCAATACTGGTACACCCGGAACGACGCACCTGCTGCCCAAGGAGTTCGCTGCCCTCGGGATCGCGGGCCTGTCCCGTGCGGGGTTGCGTCGGGTCCCGACGATCGCGACATGCAACCCGTTTCGACTCGCCGTGACGCCACGCGATCGACCCACGGGCACACCATCGCCGCCGTGTCCTTTGGCCCGTCGCGGTCGTTGACCTGCTCGTGTGGGCACGTCGTGATCGGCGAAGCGAGCAACGAGGACCAAGGGTTCGCGTTCTCGGCGCATCGTCGCGAAGCGCCGTCCGAACAGCGCGCGGTGCACACAGAACGGCGCCCGCTCAGATGATCGCGAGCCACCCGTGAGACGGTCGGATGGCAGGACGCGACTGTCGTCCCATCAATAGCAGCCAGCGCTACGCATGGCTGCGTCGATGTAGCCCATGAGGTCAGCGTTGCTGTGCCCGACGCGATCCATCATGGCAGCGTTGTTCGCGTCTGCAGCGTCGAACTCCGCCTGCATGGAGGTGCAGTCTTTGGTCGACTTCAGTTCGTCTATCCGGGTCTGAACCCCGGGCGCATAGTCACCCCAAGGAACGCCCAAGACCTGAGGTTGATTCGTTGCTGGAGGTTGGTTCGACGCTGGCCCGTTGCACGCGACAAGCGCGAGCACAAAACTCGCCATCAGGATTCCGGGTCGCCACATGCATCCCACCTTACACCTGGGGGCGACGAGTTGCGGCACGTCCTCGGACGCTGAGTGACGAGAGACGCCCGATCGGGTGATTCCACCTGTCACGGGCGTCTCGTGTCACATCGACCGACTGAGAAGGGGTCAGACAGCCTCGAACACCTTTCGCATCGATGCGTGGGCGCGCTCCGTCCGATTGCCCCGTCCGTACGACCGCATGACCTGCGGCGACTTCCATCCGCCGAGTGTCATCAGGTCGCCTTCTGACACGCCGTTCCTGAGGGCGTTGTCAGCGAACCGATGCCTCAAAAGATGAACGTGGATCGGGCGCCCGTCAGGGAGCATGATCGAGGCACGTGTCGCACGTCTCACGATCACCGAGGCCACGCCTTCTGCCGTGAGCGCGCCGTTCGATCCTAACCAGAGGGCAGGCGATCCCACCGAACGATGCTTCCGGCGAGACGATCGGATGTAGCGATCGATCGCGGCGCACGTCCTATCCGAGAAGATGACGACCCGTGGCACGTTGCCCTTCCCTGTCACCTTCGCCGTGCATTGCTCCAAGTCGAGGTCGGCGAGCATGACGCCCGCTGCCTCCGCTCGTCGCGTGCCCGTGTCGAGCATGAACAGCACGAGCGCCTGATCGCGCCGTTGCCGGAACGTCGTGCCTTCGCACTCGCGCACGATCGCCTCAACCTGATCGTCGGTCAATACCGTAGGCAGCGTCTCTGGCACCTTCGGCGCCTTGATGCGCTCCATGGGTGACGTGGGCACCTCCCCCTCGTCCTGGCACCACCTCAGGAACCGCCGCAACCCCGCGTGACGAACGGACGCCGTTGCCGGCGAGTTCTTCTCCAACTGCGATTCTAGGAACCCCTCGATATGCGGACGCCGGATCTTCGCGACCTCGCGGGGGAACTTGTGGGCCACGGCGTACCGATCGAACTCAAGGATGGCGCGCAGGTAGACCTCGATCGTGTGAACGGACTTGCGCTCACCCCGCAGCGATCGAGCAAACGATGTGGCGAGGTCAGCGAGTGGTGACTCGGGATCGATCACGACAGTCATCGTGTTGCTCCCTTCGCGACGGCAGATGCGAGACGCGCCTCGCCGTGTTCGATGCAGTAGGACGCGACCGTCTCGACGCCCACCCAGTAGACGAGGCGGGCACGTCGTCGGCACCCATCCTGTGTGCACCACGGAGCATGTTCGCCGCGATGAGGCCAACGGCGTTCGATCGCGTGCACCTTCCCTGACGTGATCACTTCGCGGCTGCCTTCCGCGCCGCCGTGCGCTTCGATGCCTTCGGGGTGAGGATCGTTGCGCCTGTCGTATGGTCGATGTGCAGCGCCTTCGCGACCTCCTTCTTCGCGACGACCTTCGCCTTCGCGACCTTCGGCGTCTCGATCGTGCCTTTCTTCCGCATCGCGGCCCGAACGTCCCAGACGTAGCTCGCCGGAACGCCCGTCGCCTTCTCGACATCGATCGGGCGGGCGTCTGCGTGCTTCGTGAGGTAGGCGCGCACCTTGTCGGCTTGCGTTGTTGGTGCTGCCGTCTTCCTCGCGGCCCTGGGCGCCTTGGCAGGTGCCGTCTTCCGCTTGATGTCGCCAATCAACGCATCGACCAGCGTACCCACGGGTCCCGTCGCGATGACGTTCCCGGCGTGGTCGCGTAGTTCGCCGTCAATCGGGTCGTCCTTGGCTGTGATCGTGTCCTTGGTCATGTCGTTCTCCTTGTCCGTGCCGTCGCAATACTCGGAATGGGTGCCGTACTTCGACCGGAACTCGGCACAGGTCATGTGTCCATCCGACACGCTGTTATCGTCGCCTGCCTTGTCGTAGCAGGGGACGCACACGCCATGCCCCTTGGCGGTGTGGACCGCCATGTTCGCGACCTGCTTCCGAGCGCCGCAGTCGTCGCACACAAGGGTCCCGGTGTTCGCGCCTTTCGTGAACTTGCCGGGGGTCGCGTTGCTGTTCGTTGAGACCGTCATCCTGTCCCATCCTGTCCTGATCGGCAGTAGAACGGATGTTCTATTCCGTGCCGCAACGCGATTATCAGGACTCCGCGGTGTTATCCGCAACTATGACCGCCGATGTCAAAGGTCTGAGCGTGGGACCAGGAGATAAGTCCGCGCAGACGGTCATGTAACGCCGGCTTATCGGGCGGGCGCGGCCTCCGGGCGCGACGATGCCACCGGGGCGCGGCCGAACGCCGCCCGACGCGCCGCCCGCCGCAGGACGGCCAGGACGGCCGGTCCGAGCAAGGCGATGAGGACCACGTTCGTGATCGCCCGCATGACGTCCCAGCCCATCGATGTCGCCAGGCTGTACAGCAGCAGCCGATGCAGGTTCTCGAGGATCGGAGCGCCGGGCAGGTACGAGATCGCCGTGTCGTCGCCCAGCACGAACGGCCAGAACCACAGGTTCATCAACAGCCCGAAGGCCATCGCCGCGACGGCGGCGTAGACGGCCAGCAGCACGATCTCGCTGCGGCCGCGCATCGGCGGCAGGAGGCCGGCACCCAGCCCGACCCACGACGCGGCGAGCATCTGGAATGGCAGCCACGGCCCCACGCCGCCGGTAAGCAGGGCCGAAGCGAACAATGTCGTCGAGCCGAGGACGAACCCGAACCCCGGCCCAAAGACCCGTCCCGCCAGGATGAGCAGGAAGAACGACGTCTCGATGCCGGCGGTCCCGGCCCCCAGCGGTCGGAGCGCAGCGCCGATGGCCGATAGCACGCCGAGCATGGCCAGCGCCTTCGCATCGATGCCGCCGCCGGCGATCTCGGCCAGGATCACGATGAGGAGGATCGGCAGCAGGAGCAGGAAGACGATGGGTGCATCCGTGGCGTGCCCGACGTCCTGGTTCGGGACCTGCAGCAGCGGCCAGCCGAACGCGATCGCACCCGCGAACGAGGCGAGCGCCAGCGTCGCGGCGGACCGCCGGTCGAACCCGATCGCGCTGGAGCGGCCGCTCATCGGCGACCATCCGGCGTCGCGCTCGACTCGAGGGCACGGGCGACCGCGTCTACCGTCAGCCAGCGACCCGGCGCCAGGATCCTGGCCACCTGCGGCGCGAACGACGGCGAAGCGACCAGGACATCGGCCGCCGGACCGTCCGCCACGATGTCTCCATCGGCCATGACGAGGACCCGGTCCGCGATCGTCGCGACGAATTCCACGTCATGGGTCGAGAGCAGGACCGAGTGGCCGCGATCTGCCAGGTCTCGCAGGATGCCGGCGAGGTGGCGCTTGGCTGCGTAGTCCAGGCCGCGCGTCGGTTCGTCCAGGAGGACGACCTGCGGTTCTGCCACGAGCTGGATGGCCAGGACGAGGGCGAGTCGCTGGCCCTCGGACAGGTCGCGCGGATGGACATCGTCCAGGATGCCATCAACCAGGCGGTCCAGCAGCGACCGGCACGTTCCGGCGGTCGCCCCGGATTCGCGGTCCGCCTGGCGGCACTCGCCGCCCACCGTCTCGTGGTACAGGAGGTCGTCGGCATCCTGGGGGACCAGGGCCACCAGTCGGCGCGCATCGGCGGGGGCCAGGTCAGCCGGATCCTGTGCGCGGACGCGGACGGTCCCGCTTCGCCGCGAGCCGGAACCCTGCAGGGCCCACAGCAGGGAGGACTTGCCCGAGCCGTTGCGGCCCATCACGGCCGCGACTGAACCGGCCGTGAGCGTCAGTCCGACCTCGCGCACCGCAACGACGGAGCCATAGGTCACCGTGATGCCCTCGGCCACGAGGACGGGCGTGGCGGCCAGGGCGGGCGCTGGAGGGCGCGGGTCGTCCTCGAGTCGCTCACGAAGGGCTGGCGCCGATCGGCGGGCGTCCCGGATCGAGAGCGGCATCGGCTGCCAGCCCGCCAGCCGTGCCAGGCCCACGATGGGCGGGACGTCGTCCACGGCCGCCAGGATGTCCGCCGGCGTCCCACTGGCGATCGTCCCGTCGTCGCGGATCCGGACGACCCGGTCGGCGTGCTGGATGACGCGCTCCAGGCGATGCTCGGCCAGGACGACCGTCATCCCGAGGTCGTGGACCAGCCGGGTGATGGCGGCGACCACCTCTTCGGCCGCCGTGGGGTCCAGCGCCGACGTGGGTTCGTCAAGGACGAGGACCCGCGGGTGCGCGGTCAGTGCCGCCCCGATCGCCACCCGCTGCTGCTCTCCGCCGGAGAGCATCCGAAGGGGCCGCTCGCGGAGGTGCGCCAGGCCGAGGAGGTCCAGGATCTCCTCGACTCGCTTGCGCATGACGGGTGGGTCGAGCGCGAGGTGCTCCATCGAATAGGCCAGCTCCTCCTCGACAGCGTCGGTCACGAAGCCGGCGAGCGGATCCTGGCCGACGTAGCCGATGACATCGGCCAGCTCGCGCGGCGGGTGCGTCCGCGTGTCGCGTCCGTCCACGCTGACGGTCCCGAGCAACGTCCCGCCGGTGAAGTGGGGGACCAGGCCGTTCATCGCGCCGAGCAGCGTGGACTTGCCGGAGCCAGTCGCCCCGATGATCAAGCAGAGTTCACCCTCGGGGATGTGCAGCTCCACGTCGCGCAGGACCGGCGCTGCCGACTCGGCATAGGTGACGGAGACTCCATCGAACCGGATCATCCGCCAGACCTCGTGGCGGACACGCTCGGTGTCGTCCGAGCCATCGACGCCTCCGCGGTCCGCCGGACGGGCGGTGCCAGCCACACGGGGAGGGCCGCGATCAGCACGCCGAGTGTCGCGATCGGGGCCAGCGCCGGCCAGCCGATGGGGACCAGCGACGGCTGCAGCGACGCCGGGTCCGTGAGGCCGGCGACGATCAGCAGGGCGGCGGCCGCGATCCCGGATGCGGCGACCAGACTCTCCGTCAGGGTCCATGGGTCGGGTCGGTACGTCGTGCGGTCGAGCCGACGCCCGCCCAGCGCGAATCCGGCGATGGCCGCGGCCGTCCCCAGCAGCAACATGGGCAGGCCGAGGATCGGCGTCACGGTCTCGTCGAGGACGCCATAGGCACCCGCGCAGATCCCGATGAGGCCGCCGATGACGAGGGCCCCGGTCAGGCGTCGGGCGCGGACCGGCACGTGCGCGGACCGCCCGTAGCCGCGGGCGTCCATCGCCGCCGCGAGGGCGAGGGACCGGTGTAGCGCGTCCTCCAGGACCGGGATGAGGATGCCGATCATGGCGCGGACCCCGCGCCCCGACCCACCACGCAGCCGGCGCGCCCGGCGGACGCGTCCGACACTCTCCGCCAGCTGGGGCGCGACGCTCACGGCGACCACGAGCGTGGCACCGAGCTCATACAGCGCGCTCGGCACACTGCGCAGGAGTCGCCTGGGGTCGGCGAGGACGTTGGCAGCGCCGATGCAGATGATCAGCGTCGCAAGCCGCAGGCCGTCGTACGCCGCGGCGAGCACGCTTTCGAGGGTGATGACGCCACCGATCGACACGCCGACCGCCCAATCCGGTAGCGGTACCTCCGGCAGGGTGACCAACACATGGTCCCCATAGTCGCCGCCGAACAGGATCCGATACACGACCCGTAGCACGACGATGAGGAGTCCGGCCACGAGATAGCCCCGGAAGCCCCGGGCCCACGGCGCGTCCGATCGGCGCTCGCTGACGACGAAGGCCGCCACGGCGATGATCAGGCCGAGTAACAGCGGGTTCGTCGTCCGGCTCGCTGCCGTCGCCAGCCCGATCGCCCAGATCCACCAGGTGATCGGATGGAGCGCGCGAGGCAGCCGCCAGGCGGCGTTCGCCACGGCGCCTTGGCGCTCAGCCATCACTTGCCTCGCGAGCGGATCGCCGCCTGCGGGCCGAGAGCGCGCCGGCCCCGACCAGCACGACCAATCCGAACCCGACCAGCGTCCCGATGGGCAGGCCGCCGCTGGACGTCGTCGCGATGACAGCAGCCACCGTGACCGCTGAGGCGGTCGGGGATGCGTCGGCAACGGCGGCCGTAGGTCGGTCCGACGCGGTCGAGGAGGGGGCGGGCGGCGGTGTCGGGGAATCCGTCGGATCTGGTGGCGCGGCGGATGATGCTTTGACCGGCGTCCCGACCGACGTCGGTGCCGGCGTCGGCCGGGCGGTCGGCGTCGCAGTCTTCACCGGTGCTGTCGACGCGCGCAGGGTCGGCGTGGGCGTCGCCTTGGTGGTGGGCTTCGGCGTGGCTGTCGCTGTCGGCTTCGGCGTGGCCGACGGGGAAGGTGGCGAGATGCTGGGTGGTCCGTTCGAAAAGGACCACCCATCGACGCTGCCGGGCGGCGGCCTCCGGGTCTTGCCGCCTTCCGGGCTGACCTTCCAGGTCCCGCCTCGGTCGGCATACCAGTACTTCCAGAACGAGGATGCCGGAGGGGTCCCGATGCAGTCTTCGGGCGGTCCCGGCTTGCCATCGATCCGGCACAGGAAGCCGACCATGGTCGACACCTCTTCGATGGTGAACCCGGCCTTCTTGAGCGCATCGAAGCCGCTCGACGGGGACCCGGGCGCACACGCGACGACCACGCCGCCCCCAAGCGCCTGGTAGTCGACGACGACCGTGACGCCGGTCGTGCCCGGGCAGGCCCCTCCGGAGCCAGCGGCCGGGCCTGGGCTGGAAACCAGCAGGGACCCGACCACCACGAGGGCGCCCGCGATGATCGGCAGGTGCCGGCGGCGGCCGCTCATCGGACCACGGTCGTTCAGGCCCTTGTCAGCGACGCGCCCGCAGGCGAGCGGTCGTGACGGCCCCACCGACAAGGCTCACCAGCAGGATGAGGACCGGCAGCCAGGTGCCCTGGCCGTCGCCCGCCGGCGCGCCGGCGCTCAGGTCGGTCGGAGGGAGTGTGACCGTCGGCGCGGTGCCGCCGTCGTCGGTCGGGACGGGAGCGGTGGCTGTCGGCTCCGGCGCGGTCTCGCAATCCAGGATCGGCGCGGCGGCAGACGCCCCGGAGATGCTCAGGTCGGCCAACGAGCCGCCACCGAACGCCAGCACGGCCTGCGGTGTCGAGTAGATCAGCAGCCCGGCATACGACGTCGCCCACGGGAAGGCGCCGCGATCGGCGGCCGGCGCATCGCAGCCGTACGCGAGGGTCAGGATGAACGCTGCGGCCTTATCCGCGGCATCGGACTCGCCGACGGCGCGGAGGGCCTGGCCGGCGACACCGGAGCTGTTCGTGTTCGGCGTTCCGAAGGAGCTGAACGCGCCGTCCGCTCCCTGGATGTCCAGCAGCATCTGGGTGGACGTGTCGGCGGCTGCAGCCCCGGCGCCCCCCGCGAGCAGGGCCTGCAGTGCGAGGCCGGTCGTGTCCGGGTCTTCAGCGCCCGCGCCGGGGCAGGAGCCATCCCACTGGAAGTCGCCGTTGGCGCACTGGAGGCTCACGAGGTAGTCGACGGCATCCGACGGGACGCCGCCGCTCGTGCGGGACAGGGCCAGGACGGCGTACGACTGGTCCGACGGCGAAGCGGCCCCGAACCGACCCAGGTCCGCACCGGGCGTCGTGATCAGCAGCCCACGCAGTTCGGTCTCGAGATCGTGCCCGCCGAAGGAGGTTGGATCGCCACCGGCGACCTGGACCGCGAGCAGGGTCTTGGCGACATAGCCCGGCACCAGGTTGCCGCTGTCGAGGATGTAGCCGTCCACGTCCGCTTCGAGCTTGCCTAGTGCCGACGCGGCGGCATCGCCACCGACTCCCAGCGAGGCGAAGGCGAAGATCGAATCCGCGAGGTTGCCCGGGCCGATCCCCGCATCGACCTGGCCGGCGATCCAGCCGCCGGCCGCTGCACCCGGATCGCTGGTCATAGGCGGATCGGCGGCAAGGACGGCGCCGCCTGCCGAGAGGGCAAGCGTCGCCGCCAGCGCGAGCGCACCGGCGGTGCGCAGGAAGATCCGTGGAAGGGCCATGGGTCGTGTTCCTCTCGAGCAGGGTCGTCGCGTCCGACTGGGACCCGGCTGCAACGATGGGAACACGAGACTCGCCCACCCGTACGCACGAGTGGGCGAGGTCATGAGACGCCATCCTGGTTCCGGGCTCCGTCCGCAGACCTCGACGGGTTGTGGAGCCGAGCCTTCTGGTCAGGTATCCCGGCTCGTCGCTGCTCGTGCTGGGCGACTTACGGTTGCGGGTCAGCGCCGGTCTCGCACCGGCTTCCCCTGTCCAGTCAGGCCTGTTTCGATGGCCGGACTGTACACCCGCGAGCCGATCCCGAACAAGCCGATCGAACGGCCTGAGCGGGTCCTCGTGCTACTCTCAGCCGGTGACGCGACCTCGATCGAGCGCGCCGGGACCAGACCGTCCTGCTCGCCATCGGTCCCTTTCGATCCCCGGCCGGCTGGTCTCATCGATGGTCCTGTTCACGCTGGTCGCGGCAGCCTGCGGCGGCGCGACCGGGACCGCCGCCCCGAGCAGGGCGTCCGCCGGCGGTTCGACTCAACCGATCGTCCTCGTGACCGACGATCCCAGCGCATCCGACGTCGCCTCGCACGACGCGGGCACCGCCGATCCCGCGGCGACGGTCGCCCCGACGGACAGCTCCGCCGCATCGACCGAGCCCGCGCCTTCGGTCGCGCTCGAGCCCGCCACGGACTGCACCGGGACCGCTGAGAATCGGACCTTCTACTCGTCCGTCGCAGCCGCCGTGGCCTGGACCGTGTACTGCCCCGTCCTGCCGAGCGGCTGGTTCGTGGAGACGGGCCAATACCGGCTGGCCGACGGTGGTCGGCTCACGGTCACGTATCGAGGCCCGGGCGGGGCCCGCTTCACACTGAGCGAGGGTGCCTGGTGCGCCGAGCCGTCTTGCCTGGAGGCCGCTGCGGATCTTGGGACGGCGGCGTTCGGAGACCGCCAGGGCTCCATCGTCGCGCTGTCCACCGGGGGCCACGCCATCACCGTCGACGGCGGCTCGCCGATCAGCTGGGCGCTCGTCGGCGACGGGCTCGACGAGGGCAGCGTCCGCATGTTCGGGGCGGCGCTGATCGCCGTCGGCGGCTGACCGGTCGGTGCGCATCGCCGACTTCGAGCTCGAGCGCTATTTCGCGCGATGGGAATTCGCCGCTCGCTACCTGCTCTGTGCCTCTGACGTCCAGGGCTACCCGATGGCGGACCTGCTGGCCCTGGCCGACGATGAGACGCGCTCGCTCTGGCAGGACCTGCGCCTGGGCTATACCGAGTCGACCGGGCATCCGCTGCTTCGCACAGAGATCGTATCGCTCTACGACAGCATCGAACCGGACGAGGTCCTGACCTTCGCCGGAGCCGAGGAGGCGATCTTCTGCCTGGTCAACGTCCTTGTCGGCCCGGGCGATCACGTCATCGCGACCTGGCCCGGATACCAGAGCCTGTACGAGATCGCCCGTGCCGCCGGGGCAGCGGTGACCCTCCACGAACTCCACGAGTCGGCCGGCTGGTCGCTGGACCTGGACCTCCTGCGCCGTCAGGTCACGCCCGCGACTCGGCTGATCGTCGTGAACGCGCCACACAACCCCACGGGGATGCTGCCGGATCGCGGGACGTATGACGGGCTCGTCCGGATCGCCGCCGAGGTGGGCGCTCACCTGCTGTTAGACGAGGTCTACCGGGGCCTCGAGTTCGACGAGTCCGATCGTCTGCCGGCCGGTGCGGATGCGCTGCCGCTCGGCATCTCGGTAGGCGTCATGTCGAAGTCGTTCGCGATGGCCGGCCTGCGCATCGGCTGGCTGGCGAGTCACGATCGCGAGCTGTTGGCCCGAGTCGCCGCGTTCAAGGACTACACGACGATCTGCTCGTCAGGCCCTTCGGAGATCCTTGCGATCATCGCGCTGCGCGCTCGCGCGACGGTCCTCGCCCGGTCGCGCGGCATCGTGCTGGACAATGTCGCGCGGCTGGATGCGTTCTTCGCCCGCTGGCCCGACACGTTCGCCTGGGTGCGGCCGCGGGCCGGCTCGATCGGCTATCCCCGACTCACCGTCGCCGGCCTGACGATAGACGACTGGGCCGCCCGACTGGTCGAAGCGGAGGGCGTGCTGCTGCTGCCCGGATCGCGCTTCGGGGACACGACGAACCACTTCCGTATCGGGTTTGGACGAGAGGACCTTCCCGAAGGGCTCGCCCGTCTCGAGGCCTTCGCTGAACGGACGCTGCGCTGAGCTTTCCGGCACGGCTGGGTATCGTGACCCTGGCCGTAGGGCGCGGTCAGCCCCGTTTGCGGGGCAAGTCCAGGAAGGGGAGCGGCACGACGGTCGCCCCGACCCGGCCGTGGCGACCTTCAACGGTCCACTCCACGGCGACCCTGGAGCCGATCGCCTCGTGACGAGGCGGGACTGACGCGAGCGCCAGGGCCTGCTTCAGGATCGGGCTCCAGCCCAGGCTCGTCACCCGGCCCACCTGCGATCCACCGGCGAAGACCGGGACCGGCGAACGGTCCACCATCGGGCTGATGGCTGGCGGTAGTCCCTGCTGGGAGTACAGCCCCTCGATGTCGTACCAGTCGAGTTGGAGGCCGACGAGGCGACGTGACGGCCCGCCCGCCGCCCGCTCACGCTCCAGCGCAAGGCGCCCCACGAAGTCGCCCTTGTCGAAGTCGACGAGGCGCCCCAGCCCGATCTCGAACGGCGAGTAGTTCTGCTCTGGATTCATCGCGTGCCGGGCGGAGGTGTAGTCCACCTCTAGCAGGATCAGTCCCGCCTCGAGCCGGACGACATCCAGCGCCAGCATCCCGGCCGGACGGATCCCGTAGGCCCCACCCGCGGTCATGACCGCGTCCCAGACCGCCACCGCGGCTTCGGTCGGCATCCACAGTTCGTATCCGAGGTCGCCCGTGTACCCGGTGCGGGAAACGTCGATCGCCACGTCTCCGATCCGCGCCGCCCGACGCTTGAAGTACCCAAGGTCCGCGAAGGACTCGCCGGTCGCGGCTTCCAGCACGGCCCGTGACAGAGGCCCCTGCAGGGCGAGCGCGGCGGTCTCCTCGGAGTCATCGGAGATCGTGACGTCCAGCCCGGCGCTGTTCTGGCGCAGCCAGCGCAACTGGGGATCCGCGGCGGTCCAGCGGTACTGCCACTCGTCCAGCCGGTGGATCGTGCCGTCGTCCACGACCTTGCCGTGCTCGTCGCACCATGGCGTGTAGATGACACCACCCACGCGCAGCTTCGTGGCGTCGCGGGTGATGACCCGGTCCACCAGTCGAGTCGCATCCGGCCCCGACACGAGGTACTTGTAGAGCGGCGACACGTCGAACAGCGCGGCCGCCTCGCGGACCGCGTTGTACTCGATGTCGTGGGCGTCGGCGTAGGCGCTCGAAGCGAAGTAGCCGGACCACTCCCGCCACTGCATCTTGCGATTCAGCGGGGCGGTACGTGGATGGAACGGCGATCCGACGCTCATTCGGTCAGTGTGCCTCGGTGCTCGTGGCGCCGCTCGACCGATGCGCGTCGGCGATCGTGTCGCGGCAACGCAGGATCGCGGCGACCGACAGGTCCGCGTCGGCTTCTGACGTGCTCCAGTTCGACACCGAGATCCGCATCGCGGCCATCTCGTGCCAGGTCGTCCCGCCCAGCCAGCATGTGCCGTCCGCCTGCACCGCGGCGATGACGGCGCGGGTGAAGGCGTCCGTGTCGCCGTCGCCGGGCGCCTCGAACCGCACGAGGACCTGGTTCAGCACGACGTCATTGAGGATCGTCACGCCGTCGATCGCGGCGAGGGCATCGGCCATCCGGCGGGCCAGCGCGCTGCATCGTTCCATCAGTTCCGCCAGGCCGTCCCGTCCCATCGACCGCAGCGCAGCGTAGATCGCGAAGCCGCGAGCGCGTCGCGAGGACTCCGGCACCCAGTTGTACGGATCCCGTTCGCCGCCCTTGGTCTCGACGTAATACGCGGCGCCCAGGGTCATCGCGGCGCGGTGCGCTTCGGCGTCCTTGACGATCACGATGCCCGAGTCATACGGCACGTTGAGCCACTTGTGGGCATCCGTCGTCCACGAATCCGCGAGGGCGAGCCCTGGGATCCGATCGCGCAAACCCGGTGCCGCCGCCGCCCACAGCCCGAACGCGCCATCCACGTGCAGCCACGCGTTGGGGCATTCGCCGACGATCGCCGCGATCTCCGGGA
Organism: Candidatus Limnocylindrales bacterium; assembly: GCA_046593725.1. GTDB lineage: Bacteria > Chloroflexota > Limnocylindria > Limnocylindrales > CSP1-4 > SPCO01. Next base: position 42,606 of record JBKJQY010000014.1, on the reverse strand, counting down.
GCGGGTCGAACCCACCGGTATTCACGTTGCCCGCCTGGGCGCACACGATCGTGGGTCCGGTCAGGCCGGCGAGGGTCTCGCGCAGCGCGTCGGCGCGCATGCGGCCCTGCCCGTCGGCGGCGACGCGATGGACGCGCGCGCGTCCCAGGCCCAGCATCTGGAGCGACACGAAGATCGTCACGTGCGACTCGTCGCCCACGACGACATCGATCGGCGGTGCGCCGGTCAGGCCGTCCTCCTCCACGTTCCAGCCGACCCGCTGTAGCACCCGGTGGCGGGCGGCCGCGATCGCCGTGAAGTTGGCCATGGTCGCGCCGGTGACGAACCCGACGCTGGACGCCGCCGGAAGCCCAAACAGGTCGATCAGCCAGGCAGCGGCGACCTCCTCGACGACGGACGCCGCGGGCGACAGGGCGTACATACCGGCGTTCTGGTCCCAGGCGCTCGTCAGCCAGTCCGCCGCGAGCGCCGCCGGGACGCCGCCGCCCACCACGAACCCGAAGTAGCGCGGCCCGGTGGAGGCGACCAGCCCGGGGTCGGCGTCGCGCGCCAGGTGGTCGATCACGACCTCTGGGTCCTCGCCACGATCCGAAAGCTCGCCTCCCAGCGCGGTCCTGAGCTGCGTCAGGTCCATGACCGGCCACACCGGTCGTCGGGTGATGCCGGCCAGAAACGCCGACGCCAGCTGCGCTGTTCGGCGCATCAATCGTTCCTGCTCGCTATCACTCATCGTGGCTTCCTCACCCGTGCCTGACGTCCTACGCTCGCCGCCGTCTTTCGTCGGCGGTAGCCACCGAGGCGCCAATCGGCGACATGAGCCGCCAGAAGCTCGTGCAGCTCGGTCATCGGGGGAGCGTAGCCGCCGGGCCGATCAGTCGTAGCCCATGACCAGCACGCCCTGGACCTCGAAATCGGCGGGGTTGCGTGTCACGACCGTCGCATCCAGGTACCACGCGACGCCCGCGATGATGGCGTCGCCGAGGCGCCGCGGGCTCGTCCGGCCGAGCCGGCGCCGTGACTGACCGGCCCAGCGGGCAGCGTCAGGATGCACAGACACGTACTCCAACGCCTGGATCAAGGCGCTGACCGCCGCAATGTGATCGTCCGAGCCTTTCGATGTCGCCTCCGTCACGACCGCAGCGCACGTGAACAGGTCATTCGGTTCCTGGAACAGCCTCCGCAGGAGGACGATCGCGCTTGGTCGACCGAGCACGTGATCCACGAGGAGCGTCGTGTCCAACAGGTAGCGCATCGGTCTCCTCTTCGTACGGGCCCCAGATCTTTCGTTCTCGCTCGGAGTCGTCGCGCAGCTCTCGGAGCGTCTCGAGAACGCTGTCGCCCGTGCCGCCCCAGAAGTCGGTGCCCTTCAGGGCGCCGGCGTACTTCTCAAAGACCATCCGGGCGTTGTCGCGACGGACCTGCCGGTGGATGACGTCAGCGAGGTATCTGCTCCTGCCCCGGGGCCCGGCGACCGCGTCGACGAGCGCCAGGGTCTCCTCCGGCAGAGTGATGTTCGTGCGGACGAGTGACATCGTGTGTCCCTAAGTGTGCAAGTGGTACATACAAGGTAGCACACGTCGATGAGCTTGGGCTACCGATCGTGCGGCCCCCACCCGGTAACAAACCTGATGGGTGCTCGTCACACCGGCATGGACGACCGACACCAGTCGACGGCTCCTGACGACACACAGCCTGCTTTGGAGCGGCTGAGCGGCAGATCCCGTTCGGACGAGGCCACGTTGACTGCCCTCTATGAGGCGCATCGTGCTGAACTGTTCGCCTTCCTCATTCGGGTGACCCGCGACCGAGAGGCGGCCGAGGAATTGCTCCAGGACGCGTTCATCCGCCTCATCCGGGAGGGCCGCGCCGGCCGCATGCCGAACGACGTGCGGCCATGGCTCTACCGCGTGGCGGCCAACGCGGCGATCAGTCGGTCCCGACGGCGCTCGTCCTGGACCCGCCTTGCGCCCCGCCTTCTGGACCGCCGCGAACCGATGGGTCCGGACAGCGAGTTCCTGCGTTCCGAGCGAGACGCCGAATTGCATCGCGCCCTGACCCAGCTGCCAGCCGACGCGCGGGCGGCTCTCCTTCTTGCCGCGCAGGGATTCGACGGCCAGGAGATCGCCGCCTCGATCGGGCGAAGCGAGAGCGCCACGCGGACACTCATGTGCCGCTCGCGCGCCCAGATGCGCCTCGTCCTCGAAGCTGCGGAGGCTCACGCATGAACGCCCCCGATCTCCAGGATCGGCAGCTCCACGAGCGCAGCCTCGAGCTGGCCGCGATGGCGGTCGACTTCGACCTCACGGACGCCGAGACAGCCGACCTTCATGCGCACCTCTCCACCTGCTCCGCGTGCACCCGCCGGGCAGCCTCCATGCGCACCGACGCGTCGAGGCTCAGCGCTCCGATGACGCTGCTTCCCTCATCCCGTGTGGACGCCGCGATCTACGCCGAGATCGCTCGACGGCGACAACGACCTGAACGCCTCGTGCTTGTCGTGGCGGCGGCACTCCTCCTGCTCGCGGCCCTGCTCGGTGCCGCAGCTGTCGGCGCCTACCTGGTCCGCACCCAACAGACCCTGCCGACCACCGTCGTGCCGACGCCCACGGATCCGCCGGCTCTGGTCAGCCCTGGGCCAGATGCATCACCGGCGATAGTGGGCGAGACCTGGGAGACGATCGACTTCCCGCAGGAGTCGAACGGCCGCCTCATCGAGGCCGTGACCTTCTCCGGCACGGATCTCGTTGGGGTGGGGCGCGGTGCGTGCCTGCCGGACTCCAACGCCCCGACCAACTGCTACGGTGCCGCCTGGACGGCGGCGCCCGGCCAGCCGTGGATCGGCGCGCCCGATCAACCCGGTCTCGAGGTCGGTCTGACGTTTCCGATCAGCGGTCCAGCGAAGGGGATCTTCGACGTGGCCGCCGGACCAGCTGGACTCGTGGCCATCGGCTACGACTACGACCCGCCGCGCTGCGGCATCGCGCCGTGTTCGTCCGGTCCGGGCGTCTGGCGATCTCCCGATGGGCGCACATGGGAACGCGCCACGATCGACCTCGGAGGGGGAATCATCGATGCCTTCAACCTCCCCATCGCCGCGATCGCCGCCGGTCCACAGGGCTACGTCATGGTCGGATACCAGGAAACGCTCAACCGGGACGGCTCGATCGGGCCGGCACACGCTGCGGCGTGGACGTCCGGGGACGGCACTACCTGGACTCGGGCGAAGGACTCCGCGGACATGGACGTCGGGCCATGCTTTGATACGGGCGAAGCGCCGGCCTGTGGGGGGATGCGCGCCGTCACCGCGACCGGCAGCGGCTTCGTGGCGGTTGGCCAGGCCCATACCGGAAGCGCGCCTGATCAGGTTCGGCCTGCAGCCTGGACGTCACCGGACGGCCTCATCTGGACCCGATCCGACGCCGGCCTCGATTTCGACGGACACCTGTCGGGCGTGACGCTTGGCGGAGTGGGCGTGGTGGCAGTCGGCACGATCTGTCAGCCAACCTGCTTCGACCTGGCACCGGGAGTCGCCGCGACATCGCGCGACGGAGCGACCTGGACCTTCAGTCCGATGGCTGGAGCCACGGAACTGCGCGGGGTCGCAAACCTTGGCGATGGCGGCCAGGTGTTCGCGCTCGGCTCCTCCGGTCTTGCTGACGCGCCCCCGGCGCCCCCGGCGGAGCTCCAGCTCTGGCGAAGCGCGGACGGCGTCGCCTGGCAGCTCGTGACGGGCTTGCCAGCCATCCCGGATGCCGCGGGCTACGGCGGTGCTGACATTGCCGCGGGAGACGATCGGTTGATCGTCGCCGGCTGGGCCGAGGTGTACGCATCTGATGGCGCTCGAAACTTCGCGTACGTGAGCCCGCCGATCGCGGCCGCGACTGTGACGCTGCCACCGTGGACCGCACTCGACTTCCAGGGAGGCGCCCCGAGCGGCAGTATGCAGGCCGTCGCACCGACTGTGTCGGGCTTCGTGGCCGTCGCGGGCTCGGTCTGCGCCGCTGGGCCGGAACCGTCGCCCTGCCAGGCATCGATCTGGACCGCCGCTGCCGACCAGGCCTGGACCCGCGCGCCCGATCAGCCAAGCCTTGTCGTGAGCCTCGGTGTCGTGTCGACCGGTTCCGGCCCGGGTGCCTTCGACGTGGCTTCGGGACCAGCTGGGATCGTGGCCGTCGGCTACGCCCAAGATCCGGCTGATGGCAGGGTCAGGGCGGCGATCTGGGCCTCGAGGGATGGGCGGGCGTGGCAGCGCGTCGAGCTTGGGTCCTCTCCGGTCGACGCTCATTTCGCCGCGATCGCCTCGAATCCGCAGGGCTACGTCATCGTTGGATGGGTCGAACACTACCTGGACACGCCCGGCGACATCCGTGGTCGAGCGGCGTCCTGGACATCGCCCGACGGCATCACCTGGACCCGGGCAACGGACACCGCCGATATGGACATCGGGCCGTGCTGGGACGCGCTCGAGACGGCCTCCTGCGGCGGGATGCACGGGGTGACGGCGTCCAACGGCGGCTTCGTCGCCGTCGGACATACACGGACTGAGGCTTCCGCGAACGGTAAACTACGGCCTGCCACGTGGACTTCGCCGGACGGCAAGACCTGGACGCGGACGGACGGCGGTCTGGACTTTGGTGGGAATGACGGTTTCCTTTCGGCGGTCACCGCCGGCGGATTTGGGGTCGTCGCGGTGGGAACCATCTGCCAGCCGACCTGCAACTTGACGCCCTGGGACTCGAACGCAGGCGCCGGCGTCGCTGCCAATTCGGTCAACGGCTCGATCTGGAGCATCCAGCCGATCGCAGGGGCGGTCGGGCTGACGGACGTGACATCGGTCGTCATCAGCGACTCGATGCGGAAAGTCTTCGCCCTCGGCCTTGGCCGTCACAAGGCGGATGCGTCCGCGTTCCCCGCCGATGTCTTGCAGCTGTGGTTCTCTGGCGCGAATGGCGGGTGGGAGTCGACCGAATTGCCACAGATCGGTGACGGATTTGCCACGTACGGCGGAGCAGCTATCGCCACGGGGCTGGATCGCCTCGTTCTCGTGGGCGGGATCCAGCAGTACGTCGAGGGGGCACCTTCTGAGATCGACGCACGTGGCTCCCATAGCTTTTCGTACGTAAGCCACTGAGCCGCATGCTTCCCCTGGGCAGCGCGGCTCCGGACCTCCGCTAAACTGCGCGAAACGTATGCAGGTTGGATGACTCAGGAGGGTGCGGTCCTTGGCACAGCGCTACGACGCGATCGTCATCGGCGGCGGCCACAACGGCCTGATCAGCGCTGCGTATCTCGCCCGTGCCGGGATGAAGACGCTCGTGCTGGAACGGCGCCACGTGCTGGGCGGAGCTGCGGTCACCGAGGAGCTGTTCCCGGGCTTCCGGTTCAGCGTCTTCTCGTACGTCGTCAGCCTCCTTCGGCCGGAGATCATCCGCGAACTCGAGCTGCCGAAGCACGGCCTGGACATCCTTCCGCTCGACGGCACCCTTACCCCGCTCCACGATGACTACCTGTGGCGGGTCAACGACCACGGGCGCACGATCCGGGAGCTGCGTCGCTGGTCCGCGATGGACGCCGAGGCGTACGAGGAGTACGGCCAGCTCATGGTGGAGATGGCTCGCTTCATCAAGCCGATCCTGGCCATCACGCCGCCCGATCCGACGAGCCTGGACCCACGCCCGTTCCTGCCGCTGGCCGGGCTGGCCCGTGCGTTCCAGGCACTCCCGCAGCGCCAGCAGGCCGTCTTCATCCAGCTCATGACGATGAGCGCGTCCGAGTTCCTTGACCAGTGGTTCGAGACGGACCCGCTCAAGGCGACAATGTCGGCGTCCGGGATCATCGGCACGTACCAGGGCGTCAAGAGCCCGGGCACGGCCTACGTCCTGCTGCACCACTACATGGGCGAGATCGATGGGGCGTTCCGGGCGTGGGGCATCCCCAAGGGCGGGACCGGCGGGGTCAGCAACGCGATCGGCAACGCGGCTCGCGCCCTGGGTGCGGAGATCCGGATGGAGGCCCCGGTGGAGCGGATCCTGACCAGGGACGGCCGGGCGATCGGCGTCGTCCTTGAGGGCGGTGAGGAGATCCGTGCCGACGCGCTCCTGAGCTCGCTCGACGCCAACCGGACGTTCCTCAAGCTCGTCGAACCGGGCACCCTCGAGCCCGAGTTCGAGGCGGAGGTTCGCCGATTCAAGTTCCGCGGGTCGTCCGGCAAAGTGAACATGGCCGTCGACCGGCTGCCGGACTTCAGCTGCCTGCCGGGGACCGGTGAGCACCTCCGCGGCGCGATCTCGTTCTCGCCGTCGATCGACGACATGGAGCGGGCGTATGACGACGCGAAGTACGGCCATTTCTCGAGGAAGCCGTACATCGACATGATCATCCCGACGCTCGTGGACCCGTCCATGGCGCCGCCCGGCAAACACGTCATCAGCTGCTTCGTCCAGTACGCGCCGTACAAGCTGGCGCCGGAGCTCGGGACGTGGGACGACCAGCGCGAGGCGTTCGGGGATGCGGTGGTGGACCGGATCAGCGAGTTCGCGCCCGGATTCAAGGAAACGATCCTGTTTCGGAACGTGCAGACGCCGCTGGACATCGAGCGGACGACCGGGCTGACCGAGGGCAACATCTTCCAGGGTGAGCTGTCGCTGGAGCAGCTCTTCTTCAACCGCCCCGTTCCCGGCTATGCGCGTTTCAGGACGCCGCTCCGCGACCTGTGGCTGTGCGGCTCGTCCACCCACCCCGGCGGCGGGATCATGGGCGCCAACGGGCGGATCGCGGCGCTGGACGTCCTGCGCTCGCGGCGCCGGAAGGTGGCCTGACCATGGCCGACCAGTACGACGCGATCGTCGTGGGTGGCGGCCACAACGGGCTGGTGACGGCTGCCTATCTGGGCAAGGCCGGCATCCGGACGCTCGTCCTGGAGCGGCGAGGGACGGTGGGCGGGGCGGCAGAGACCTCACAGCTCGCGCCGGGCGTCCGCGTCCCGACCCTGGCGCACACGGTCGGGCGGTTGCGACCGTCGATCGTGCGCGACCTTGGTCTCAAGTCGCATCGGCTGTCGCTCGTCGGACCGGATGTGCGCGTCTTCGCCCCCGGGCGGGACGGTGATGCGATCGTCCTGTGGGGCGACAACGAGAAGACCGCGGCCGGACTGCGGGCGCGTTCGCCGCACGACGCCGACGCGTGGGCCGGGTTCGACCGGCTCGTTCGCTCGCTGAGCGGATTTCTGGCCGAGCTGGCCGGCCGAACGCCGCCGGACATCGAGGCGCCCGGGATAGGCGACGCCCTGGCCGGACTGCAGCTGGGGCGAACGTTTCGTGGGCTCGGCCGCAAGGACGCGCGGACGCTGACCCGCGTCCTGCCGATGGCGATCGCCGATTTCGTGGCCGAGTCGTTCGAGACCGATGCGCTCCAGGCCGCGATCGCCTGGCGCGGCGTGCAGTACACCTCGATGGGGCCGTGGTCGGCCGGGAGCACGGCCGTCCTGCTCGCCGATTCCGCGGGCATCGATGGCGGCGCCGCCGGTCAGACAGTCTTCGCGCGCGGCGGACCCGGTGCGCTCTCAGCGGCACTTGTGGAAGCCGCCCGCGCGGCCGGCGCCGAGATCCGGACGGACGCAGAGGTCGCCCACATCACCTCTCGCGACGGCCGGGCAACGGGCGTCGTGCTCGCCGACGGCGAGGCGATCGAGGCGCGGATCGTGGTCAGTGGCCTGGACCCCAAGCGGACCCTGACGCAGCTCGCCGATCCCGTCGCCATCGGCCCGAACCTGCTCTGGCGAGCCGGCAACATCCGAACGCCCGGCACGGTCGCCAAAGTCAACCTCGCCCTGTCGGGGTTGCCCGTCTTCCCGGCGGCCGGCGCGGACGGCGCTGCGCTGCTGCGTGGCCGGATCGTCATCGCGCCCGGCATCGATGCCATGGAACGTGCCCACGATGCCGCCAAATACGGCCGAACCGCCGCCGAACCGATGCTGGAGGCGACCATCCCATCCCTCGCCGATCCGTCGCTCGTCGAGGGCGCCCCGGACGGGACCCACGTCATGAGCGTCATCGTCCAGCCGGCGCCACATACCCTTTGCGACAGCGATTGGGACACCCATCGCGAGCCGTTCGGCGATGGCGTTGTCGCCGCGCTGGATCGCTATGCCCCTGGACTTGCCGCGCTCGTGACCGCGCGCCAGGTCATCACGCCACTCGACCTGGAGCGCGACTACGGCCTGACCGGCGGCCACCCGATGCACGGCGAGCACGGCCTGGACCAGTTCTTCCTGTGGCGGCCGTTGCTGGGCCACGCTCGCTACCGGTTCGGCCTGGACGGGTTGTACCTCGCCGGTTCCGGAGCCCACCCGGGCGGCGGTGTGACCGGCCAGCCGGGCCAGAACGCCGCCCGCGAGATCGTGTCGGACTGGAAGTCGCGCCGCCGCTGACCCGTGTCAGCAAGGCTGATCAGGCGCGGACGCTGGGTCCGCCGCGTCGGGCGTCGGCGGAGGTCGGCGGTCCTGTGAGGACCGTGATCGGCACGGGTCCCTCGTGGACGTTGACGATACCGACGTTGGATGTCTGATCGACCCGGTAGCCCTGCACGTTCGCCACGATCGCGGTCCCTTCAGGACCGGAGTGGTTGCAACGCCGTCCGTACGCGGTCAGTCGGCCTCGGGGAGCGCCCAGGACCAGGTCTTGAGGCGACGCAACAGCCGACGACCGGTGAGGTCCAGATGGATCGGCGTGATCGCGATCCGCCGGTTGATGACCGCATGGAAATCCGTGCCCGGGACCGCGAGACCGGACGGTGGCTGGCCCCCGATCCAGAAGTAGGGGATCCCACGCGGGTCGAGCCGCTCCACCAGCTCGTCCGAGTAGACCCGCTTGCCGAGTCGGGTGACTTCGAAGCCATCGAACTCCTCGAGCGTCGCCGCGGGGACGTTGACGTTGACCAGCTCCCCGGGCGACAGGCCGTGCTCCAGGATGTTGCGGGCGACCGTCGCCGCGGCCATCCCGGCCAGTGCAAAGTCGGGATGTTCGTAGTACTCCTGCGAGATCGCGAACGCTGGGCAGTTGTTGATGACGGCCTCCATCGCGGCGCTGACCGTCCCGGAGTAGGTGATGTCGTCGCCGAGGTTCGCGCCGTAGTTGATCCCGGACGCGACGAGATCGAAGCCGTGCCCGAAGTACCCCAGGAACGCGATGCTGACCGCATCGGTGGGCGACCCATCCACGGAAAACGCCGGCGAACCGTCCGCGAGGATCCGCTCGCGGACGCGCAGCGGGCGCATCAGCGTCTTCGTGTGACCGACCGCGCTCTGGTTGGTGTCCGGCGCGACGACCGTGACGTCGCCGATGGGATCGAGCGCCTGCCTGAGCGCCAGGAGCCCGCGCGACTCGACGCCATCGTCGTTCGTGATGAGGATCTTCGGGCGGCTCGCCCACTCGGTGAGCGGCCGGGCGTGGACCCGCAACGCGCGCGGTCCGCCTCGGGCCGCCCCACCGGCGCCGCCGGCCAGGGGCTCGCCTCGTTCCTTGTCCACGTCGCGTCGCTCAGAGCGCGCTCGTTCGCGCGACATGTCGATGCGGTCTGCCGGGCGCTCGTCCCGGTCGCCCGTGGTCACTCGGGGTCGGCTCCGTCGGGTCCAGGCTTCGAGTCGGCTGGCGTCACCCCGCCGGCATCGGCATGTCCGTCGCCGATGTCGATGGCACTGCCGGGTTCGGGTTCGCGTGGCTTGCGGACCGTTCGACCCTCGCGTTCGCTGACCCGTTTCGTGGCACGCCCGGCGACGGAGCGGTCGCCTGCACCGCGCTCCAGGAGCTGGAAGAAGAATGCGGACAGGACGGCCGCGATCGGGATCCCGAAGATCGCGCCGGGGATCCCCGCGATCCGCAGGCCGATGAGGACCGAGCCGAGGACGACGATCGGGTGGATCCCGACCGCTCCCTGCATCAGCCGCGGTTGGAGCACGTTCATCACCACGAACCAGCCGATGCCCATCAGCACGATGGCCGGCACCAGCGCCCCGGGCACGAAGAACAGCGCGACGACGACCGGCGGGGCCCACGCGACGAACGGCCCGAAGAACGGGATCGCCATCAGGATGCCGGCCACGACAGAGGTCAGGATGGCCAGCGGCAGGCCCAGGATCGTGCTCGTCACCAGCGCGAAGAAGAAGTAGATGATGCCCATCGTCCCCTGGCCACGGATGAACCCACCGAACGACTTGCCGACCGACACCTGCAACAGCCGGGCATCGTCCGCGTAGGCCGGCGGGACGAGGCGAAACAGGAACGACATGATCTGGTCGCGGTCGATGACCATGTAGATCGACAGGAAGAACACGATCAGCATCGTGCCGACGGCACTGACGCTGGCGACCGCGATCTCCTGCAGCGGCGCGACGAGCAGGCCCGCGAACTTGTCCAGGTTGGCCAGGATCGTCTCCACCTGGACGACGAGATCCACGTTGGCGAGGCCCAGCGAGTCAAGCCAGTCCTGCCACGGCATGAGGATCGCCGGGAGGTCTTCCTTGATCTGCGGGATGGACGCCACGAACTCGCTGATCGACGTGGCAAGAGCGCCGGCAACCATGATCAGCAAGGTGAGCAGGAGGGTGACAGCCAGCGTGTAGACGATGACCGTGGCCAGGGCGCGCGGTAGTCGCGGGATGCGCGAGCTGATCCACGTGACGACCGGGCTGATGATGAACGCGAGCAGCCACGCCAGGAAGAACGTCAGGAGCACGTCGCCGAAGAAGAAGAAGACCGAGGCGACCTGGTCGACGACGATGAAGAACAATGCGATCACGCCCAGCGTCAGGAGCGCGCCGACCAGGCGCCGCTCGCGGGTCGTGGGCCGGATCTCGATCGTCACCGCAGACCCATCCTGGCCCTGACCTCCGTCATGGTGGCCTCGGCCATGGGCTTGAGGCGGTCCGCGCCCGCCTCCAGCACGCCGTCCACCTCGTCGGGATGCGCCATGAGCTCAAGGTAGCGTTCGCGAGCGCCGGCATAGTGCTTGACGATCCGGTCGGCCAGCAACTTCTTCATGTCCACGCAACCAGTCCGAGCTGTCCGCTCGCCCTCCCACAACTCGTCGTAGTCGTCGCCGAACGAGCGCTGGAGCTGGCAGACGTTGCAGACCTCCGGGCGACCCGGGTCCGTGCGCAGGATCCGCTTCGTGTCGGTGACCATCGACATGACCTGCTTGCGGATGACGTCATCGGACGCGAACACGTCGATCGTGTTGCCCACCGACTTGCTCATCTTCTTGACGCCGTCCGTTCCGAGCACGACCGGCGCGTCGGTGAAGACCGCCTTGGGCTCCGGGAACGTGTCGCCGTAGCGGGCGTTGAACGCGCGGACGATCTCGCGCGACAGTTCCAGATGCGCCGCCTGGTCCTTGCCGACCGGCACCATGGATGCCTTGTAGATGACGATGTCGGCGGCCTGCAGCACCGGGTACGTCAGCAACCCGTGGTTGATGTCGTCCGGCTGGGTGGCCTTCTTCTCCTTGTACGTCGGCGTCCGTTCGAGCCAGCTCACCGGCGTCACGGTCGCCAGCAGCCAGGCCAGCTCGGTGTGCTCTGGACGGTGGCTCTGCACGAATAGCGTGCAGCATTCCGGGTCGAGACCCAGGGCCAGCAGCGACGCGGCCATCTCGCGGGTCCGCGTCCGTAGCACGACGGGATCGTGGGTGCTGGTCAACGCGTGGTAGTCGACGATGCAGTAGATCGCCTCGTATTCCCATTGCAGCCGGACGTAATTCCGGATGGCTCCCAGGTCGTTGCCGAGATGGACGATCCCGGACGGCTGGATACCGGAGAAGATGCGCGGTCGGTCGGCGCCGGAGACGGCTTCCGCCGGCGCAGGGAGGAGTTCCGTGGTCATGGTGGCCGAGTGTAACGGACCCCGATCACCCAACGACCACGCAAGGTCGCCAGCATGGTCGTCGGCTACCATGCCCACGATGTCCACACGACCGGCCCTGCGCGTCGCTGTCCTGGGCGCCGGCACGGTGGGCGGCGCAGTCGTTCGGCGCATGCTGCAAGACTCAGCCCGCCTTCGGCCCGTGGATGGGCAGCCACTGCAAGTCGTGGGTGTCGCCTGCCGCGACCTTGGCCGGGCGCGTGAGGCCGGTATCCCTTCGGACCTGTTGACCGATGCCCCGGCCCACCTGGTCGCCTCGCCGGACGTGGACGTGATCGTGGAACTCATGGGTGGCGACGAACCGGCGCGGACGCTCATCGCGGCGGCCCTGCGTGCCGGGAAACCGGTCGTCACGGCCAACAAGCATGTCATCGCCCATCACGGTCCGGAGCTCGAAGCCATCGCCCGCGCCAATGACGTCGCATTGCGCTTCGAGGCGGCCGTTGCCGGCGGGATCCCGGTCCTGGCGCCGCTCGCCTCGGACCTGGCCGCCAACGACGTGACCCGGATCCGAGGCATCGTCAACGGCACGACCAACTACATCCTCACCGCGATGGCCCATGAGGGCCGCTCGTATCAGGATGTCCTGGCCGACGCCCAGGAGCTTGGCTACGCGGAGGCGGACCCGTCCGGCGATGTCGAAGGCGACGATGCGGTCAACAAGCTGGTCATCCTGGCCCGGCTCGGATTCGATGTGTGGCTGGATCCTGCGTCGGTCGTGCGGCAACCACCGACCGTCCGGGGCACCGGGAAGCCCGGGATCACCGGCGTCACGGATCTCGAGATGGAGGGCGCCGCGGCCCTCGGCCTGACCCTGAAGCTGCTCGCGACGGCGGCGCGCAGCGGATCGACCATCGCCGGGGCCGTCGTGCCCACGGCCGTCCCATCGGACAGCCCGTTCGGGTGGACCGATGGCGTCACCAACCGAGTGGAGATCGAAGCGGAACCGCTGGGCACGGTCCGGTTGGCCGGTCCAGGTGCGGGCGGCGCGGCCACGAGCAGCGCGGTCCTGGGCGACCTGCTCGCGGTGGCCCGCGGCGGGACGTCCACATGGGCCGGCTTGCCGTCGGCCAGCGGACCCCCTTCTGCAGCGGTCGCGCCACTGGATGCGGCCCGTCACTGGTACGCGTTCGTGCCCCACGTCCGGGCCGGCATCGAGACCTTGCCGACCGCCCTGGATGAGGCGGCCTCCGTGACCTTCGAAGATGGGACCGCGCTCCGCACGGAGTTCGTGACGCTCGCCGAGGTTCGCGCGGCGATGGCCGAGATCCTGCCGGAGGGCACCGACGTGACCCTCTACCCGGTCGATGATTGAGGCTGTCGTGACCGCCACGTACGCTCCACGACCGCGCTTGATGGATCGGTATCGCCGATTCCTGCCGATCACGGACGCCACGCCCGATCTGACCCTGGGCGAAGGTGCGACGCCGCTCGTCCATGCGGAACGACTCGGGGCGGCACTGGGCCTGCCGAACCTCTATCTCAAGCTGGAAGGCCTCAATCCGACCGGCTCGTTCAAGGATCGCGGCATGGTCATGGCCGTCGCGAAGGCCGCTGAGGCCGGGGCGACCGCCATCGTATGCGCGTCGACCGGCAATACGTCGGCGTCGGCGGCGGCCTATGGGGCGGCGGCCGGGATGGAGGTCATCGTCGTCCTGCCGAAGGGCCAGATCGCCCTCGGAAAGCTGCTCCAGGCGCTCATCGCGGGGGCGCGCGTCGTCGCGGTCGACGGCAACTTCGACCAGGCGCTCTCGATCGTCCGCGCGCTGGCGGAACAGGCCGATCATCCGGTCACGCTCGTAAACTCGGTCAACCCGTTTCGGCTCGAGGGCCAGAAGACCGCGGCGTTCGAGATCTGCGACGACCTGGGCCGCGCGCCGGACATCCTGGCGATCCCGGTCGGGAACGCCGGCAACATCAGTGCGTACTGGACGGGATTCAGCGAGTACCGGGACGCCGGGTTGGTCGTGACCGCGCCGGCGATGTGGGGCTTCCAGGCGGCCGGCGCCGCGCCGCTGGTCGTCGGCCACCGCATCGAACACCCCGAGACGATCGCCACGGCGATCCGGATCGGCGATCCCGCCTCGTGGACGAAGGCGGTGGACGCGCGCGATGCGTCCAGTGGGCGGATCACGGCCGTGACCGATGACGAGATCCTCGCCGCCTATCGCGCGCTCGCGCGGCATGAGGGCGTGTTCTGCGAGCCCGCCTCCGCGGCCAGTCTGGCAGGCATCACGAAGGCCGCCGCCGCGGGCGAGGTCGATCCCGATGCAGTCGTTGTCTGTGTCCTGACCGGCCACGGCCTGAAGGACCCCACCACGGCCGAGAAGCAGGTCCCACCATTCCTGGAAGCCGACGCATCCATCGGCGCTGTCGCCGTCGCACTCGGCTGGTAAGGGAGGTCGCATTGGTCGCGCACTGGTTGGCTGAGCTCGATGGTCGTCGGGTCACCGTAGAAGTGCCGGCGTCCGCCGCGAACCTGGGTGCGGGGTACGACTGCCTGGGCGTCGCGCTCGCGCTGACGAACAAGGTGGACCTGGAAGTCCGTGGCTGGAGTCGCGGCGAGATCGAGCTGACCGTCGATGGCGAAGGCCAGGACGAACTGACCGAGGACCGCGAGAACTTCTTCGTCATCGGTGTTGAAGCGGCCCTGCGCGAGGTGCGCGGCGAGCTGCCGGATGGCGTGGGCTGGCGCATCGAGATGCACAACCAGATCCCACTGTCGCGTGGTCTTGGTTCGTCTGCCGCGGCGACGGTCGGCGGCCTGCTGGCGGGCAACGCGCTGATCGGCGACCCGCTGTCAAGCGCGGACATCCTGCGGCTCGCGACCGAGATCGAGGGCCATCCCGACAACGCCGCGGCCGTGCTGCTGGGCGGGTTCGTGGTGTCCGCGGCGACGGAGGGCGGGGTCGAGGCGATCCGGTTCGACGCGCCGCGCGACCTGCGCGCCGTGCTGTTCGTCCCGGATCTGCGGCTGTCGACCGGGGCCATGCGCGACGCGCTGCCGACCAAGGTCCCGTTCGCGGACGCCGCGGCGAACCTGGCGGCCGTCGCGATCGGCGTCGCTGGGTTGGCGAAGGGCCGATTCGATCTGCTGGGCCGGCTGACGGTCGATCGGCTGCACGAGCCGTATCGCGCCGAGATCTACCCGCAACTCCCACAGATGGTGGAGGCGGCTCGCAGCGCGGGGGCGCTCGGCGCCTGCCTGTCCGGGGCCGGTTCCACGATCCTGGCCTTCGCGGACTCGCTCAGCGTCATCTCCCGCATCGAGGGCGCGTTCGCCGCTGCCGCCGCCGACACAGACCTGACCGGCAAGGTCCTGGTCGTCGCGCCACGGAACGCCGGCGCGAAGGTCAAGACAAAGGGCTGAGCGGGAGCCGGGCGGCCCATTCCTGACATCTACGTCTCGCCGTCGTCGTAGTCCCCGTCGTGGGTGACCGGCACAGTGTCGCGTCCAGGCTCAAGCTCAATGCCGTCCGAAAACGACCGACTGCCGGGCCTGTGACCGCGCAGTTCGCGCCTACGACGGCGGGGGCGCGTATCTGGCAGGACCAGGCATCACGCGAGCTGCCGCGCCGGGTCGGCCGTCCCCGGACCAGCTTGACGTCGGGTCCAGACTCGGGCCATGGACGGGCTGCTCAAGTCGGTCGGGAACGGGATCGTCGGCCTGGTCGGTGGCGCCTTCGACGCGATCGGCGGCGCGCTGCGAGGCATCTTCAATGCGGCCCATGCCGCGCTCCCGGGTGGGCTGCTGTTCGTGGTGATCTTCCTGATCGTCGCCGTCGGCGGCTGGATGGCGATCAAGCGCGCATAGCGGGGCCCGGTCGCCGCCCGGTTTCGCCAGCCGGCAACGCCATTCGTGTTCGGCGACTCTTGCCCGTCGCTTGACGGCACAGGGTTCAGGCCACGCTCAAGCGGGCATCCGCCCATCGCCCACTGAGCCCCGTCGTTCGCCTACCACCAACCCAGTGACTATCTGGCAAAGATCCGACCGCTCACCGCGGGACGATCACTCATGCCAGATGACTGGCGCGAGCATCACGTCGATCTGTGCCTGGATCGCGGCGAAGGACGGGCCGCGGATGCAGGCCCGCATCTCCGTCCAGTTGGCGGCGCCGCCAGGGATCGTGACGACGATCTCCCGCTCCCCACCGATCGCCCCGCATGGGGGCGTCGGATCCAGTCGCTCGATGGTCGCGTCCTTCCCGTCGATCCGCGCACCGTCGTCGGCGGTCAGCGTCAGCGTGGCGGAGTCCAGCGCGCCACCGGCGATCGGGACGATCGGCGGTCGGCTATCGAGATCGAAACACACGAGGTCTTCTCCGGGGGATGGACCTCCATCCTACGCTGCGTCCACGAAGCGCCTCACGGGTCCTGCCAGGACCACACTCGTCATGAACGCCACGTGAGCGTTGGCGATTTCGACGATAGGTGTCGGTCGTCGCTCATTGGCACGCATGTTCATTCCGATCGCGGTCCCTCCAGGACTCGCGCGGTCGCCCGGTCCGGCGCGGTCGTACGGCCCAGGCCACCTGGCCACCCGTTTCATCCGGGCACTCGATTCACGCACGGTAGAATGCCCTGCGTGTCAGCCCCTCTCGTCGTCCAGAAGTTCGGTGGGTCGTCTGTGGCCGACGCGGACCGCATCAAGCGGGTCGCGCGGCGGATCGCCCGCGAGCGTGCCGCGGGCAACGACCTGGTCGTCGTCGTGTCTGCGATGGGCGACTCCACGGACGAACTGCTGGGCCTCGCCGCCGCGATCACGGACGAGCCCGATCCGCGCGAACTGGACGTCCTGCTTGCGACCGGTGAGCACCAGAGCGCGACCCTGCTGTCGATGGCGCTCCACGCGCTGGGGATCGCAGCGCTCAGCCTGACCGGGCCACAGGCGGGCATCACCACGGACGGCCGCTACGGCAAGGCCCGCATCGCCGATATCGAACCGCGTCGCGTCCGCCAGGAACTCGCCGATGGCAAGGTCGTCATCGTGGCCGGCTTCCAGGGCCAGAGTGCCGCCGCCGTCGGCGATGCCGAGATCACGACCCTGGGTCGCGGCGGCAGCGACACCACGGCGGTCGCGCTGGCCGCCGCCCTCAAGGCGGACCGCTGCCAGATCTTCACGGACGTTCGCGGCATCTACACGGCGGACCCGCGGATGGTCCCCAACGCCCGCCAGCTCTCGATCATCGGCTATGAGGAGATGCTCGAACTCGCCCACCAGGGTGCTCAGGTCATGCAGGTCCGGGCCGTGGAGCTTGGCTGGGTCAACGACGTCGTCATCGAGGTCCTGAGCTCGTTCGAGGACGCGCCGGGCACGCTCATCAAGGAGGATCCGCTCGTGGAGCAGCGCAACAAGGTCCGCGGCCTGGCCCACGACCGGAACGTGGCCAAGATCACTGTCAACGCGGTCCCGGACCGCCCGGGCGTGGCGCGCGCCATCTTCGAACCGCTGGCGGAGGCCGGCATCAACGTGGACATGATCGTCCAGAACGTGGGCCACGGTGGGACGACCGACATGTCGTTCACCGTGCCGCGCGCGGAGCTTGGGAAAGCGCGCAAGGTCCTCGACGCGGTCGTCCGCGAACTCGGGGCGAGCGACCTGACCACGGACGCGTCGGTCGGCAAGGTGTCCATCGTGGGCGCCGGACTGCACAACGCGCCCGGCTACGCAGCGCGCATGTTCGGGGCCCTTGCTGACGCCAAGGTCAACATCGAGATGATTTCCACGTCCGAGGTGCGAATCACCTGTATCGTCGCCGAGGACGAGCTCGAGACCGCCCTGCGCGCGCTCCACGATGCGTTCGAACTTGAACGACCGGAACCCGTCGACATCGCGGCGGCCGGATGACCTTCCTCGCGCGCCAGGAGCGCTTCGCCAGCGTCGGGTCGACCAACGACGTCGTCCGCGACTGGCTGGCGGCCGGGACCGCGGAAGTCGCGTTGGCGGTCGCGGACGAGCAGACCGCCGGTCGTGGGCGGAACGGCCGGTCGTGGGTCGCGCCGTCTGGCGCCGCCCTGCTGCTGTCGCTGGGATTTCGGCCGGATTGGCTACCGCCGGATCGCGTCTGGCGTCTGGTCGCCACAGCCAGCCTGGCCATGGCCGATGCCGCGGAAGAGGTCGGCGGCCTGGCCGACAGGGTGATCCGGCTCAAGTGGCCAAACGACCTCGTCATCGAAGGTGAGGACGGCGGCGGCGTGCGCAAGCTGGCCGGTCTGCTCGGCGAGACCGACGGCCTGGGTGGCGACGACCCGCGCGCGGTGGTGGGCCTGGGCATCAACGCGGACTGGGCGCCCGGCGACTTCCCGTCGGAGCTGGTCGGCACGATGACGTCGTTGCGCGAGGCGTCCGGAGGTCGTCCGGTGGAGCTGGGGGCGTTGCTGGACGCGTTCCTGGGCCGCCTCGAGGTGCGCATCGAAGCCCTGCGTGGCGGACGCTTCGATGTCGCGGACTGGACGGAGCGTCAGCTGACGACCGGGCGCGAGATCCGTGTCGCCGGCCACGATGGCCGCACCGAGACCCTCCGAGCCCTCGGCGTGGACTCCGCCAGTGGTGCGCTGATCGTCGAGGAGGCGACTGCGGCGACCGGCGAGCGGCCCATCCTCGTCGGCGAGATCGTCCACGTCTGCCTCGCGGTTCCGCTCGCCAGCCCGAGCGGGGTGTAACGACATGGTCCGTTCGGCATTGAGGAGAGCAGGCAGACCGGAGGAGGTCGGTCGTCCGCGCCTCGCCCACCTGGATCTCGATCGATCGCTCGTGGATGCGGCCCAGGCGGATCCGGCCCGGTTCGAAGCCCTGTATCGGAAGTACCTCGCCCAGGTGTACAGCTACGCGCAGTACGAGCTCCGCGACCATCACGAAGCGGAGGACGCCACGGAGCGGACGTTCCTGGCCGCCCTGACGAACCTGCATCGGTTCGAGGAGCGTGCCCGGCCGGCCGATGGGGAGGGCGCGTCCACGTTCCGCGTGTGGCTGTTCCAGATCGCCCGGAACGTCGTGGCGGAACGCCGCCGCACGCGCCGCCGCCGACCCGAGGCCCCGCTCGAAGAGGCGTCCGCGGTCGCCGACGACCTCGACATCGCGGCCCAGGTGACCGGTCGCGCAGAGGCCTCCGAGGCGTGGCATGCGGTCGATCGGCTCACCGGCGATCGCCGCCGTGCGGTGATCCTGCGATTCGTCGAGGAGATGTCCACCGCGGAGATCGCCGGCACACTAGGCCGCAGCGAGGGCGCCGTCCGGGTGCTCATCCACCGAGCCCTGCGGAGCATCGCGCGTGACCTGCGTGAGGGCGGCCGATGATGGCTGCCACGGGCTGGCGCGACCACGAAGCTGTCGACGCCATGACCACCGATCGGTACCTGGACGCCCTGCTGTCCGCGCACGCATCCGGTGCCGAACGGGCCCCGTCGTCGTCCGGCCTCGACGCGGCCGTTCGCGCCGCCGCTGAGCGATTGTCGCGCGACCTGCCACGGCTCCACCCGTCATTCCGGTTCGAGGAGGCGCTGTGGCTGCGGCTGTCGGACGTGGCTCGCGGGATGCGCCTCGGCGCCGTGGCCGGTGGCGATCTCGCGGCCATCCCCACGATCCCGGCGGACCCTGATCTGGCGGCCCTCGTGGGCGGCCCGGATCGGACCGGCGATCCGTCCATCCCAGTTCGCCCGCTGCTCGTAGGCGGGGCGCTGACATCCGCAGCGTTGTCGATCGCTGGCGCGGCCTATGTCGCGTGGCGCCTCAGTCATCCCACGGCCGCCCCGATGGCCCGCGCTGTCCGCGCCGTCAGCCGTGGGCGGCTCGACTGATGCCCCTGAAGCTGCCGTCGTTCAGGACGCGGACGGACGTCTATCCGCCTGACTTGTGGACCCGCTGTCCATCGTGCGAGACGATGCTGTTCAACAAGCAGCTCGACAAGGCCATGCGGGTCTGCCCGACCTGCGGCCATCACTTCCGGTTGTCTGCGGCCACCCGGCTGGAGCAGCTCCTCGACGCCGACTCGTTCGATGAGCAAGATTCGGGCCTGCAGTCGGTGGACGCGCTCGGGTTCGTCGACCAGAAGGCGTACCCGGATCGCATCACGGCGGCCCAGGCCGCGACCGGCATGCGTGATGCGGCCGTCTGGGGCACGGCCACCATCGACGCGCTCCCCCTTGCCATCTGCGTCATGGACTTCGGCTTCATGGGCGGTTCGATGGGCGCGGTCGTCGGCGAGAAGGTGACCCGCGCCGCGGAGTACGCCCTGGCCACCCGGATCCCGCTGGTCATCGTGGCGGCCTCTGGCGGCGCGCGGATGCAGGAGGGCACGCTCGCCCTGATGCAGCTGGCCAAGACGATGGCCGCCCTGGAGCGTCTGCGTGCCGGCGGCGTCCCATTCGTCTCGATCCTGTCGGACCCGACGACGGGCGGTGTGTTCGCCTCGTTCGCCGCGGTGGGCGACGTCAACATCGCCGAACCGAACGCGCTCATCGGCCTGGCCGGTGCCCGGGTCTCCGCCAACACGATCGCGTCGGAACTGCCGCCGGGCTTCCAGCGCGCCGAATTCCTCATGACCCACGGATTCATCGACCGGATCGTCGCGCGCGAGGGCATGCGCGACGAGTTGAGCGCCGTGCTCCGGCTGCTGCCGGTCCGCGACGGGATCGCGGATGTCCTCGCCCCCAACGGCGACGATGTCGCCGGCTTCCGGCCGCTGTCGTTCTTCTCCACGCTCGCTGAACGGGTGGGGGAGATGACCGGAGGCGACAGCTCCACAGAAGAGGAGGCGCCCGAGCCTGACGAGTCCGTCGACCCGAAGGACGCCGTCTGGGCTCGCGTCCAGTTGGCTCGCGACCTGCGCCGGCCACGGACTCTGGAGTTCGTGGCGGCCATGACCGACGAGTTCGTCGAACTGCACGGCGACCGATTGTTCGGCGATGACCCTGCCCTGATCGCCGGCCTGGCACGACTGGGCGGGCGACGGGTCGTGATCATCGGCCAGCAGAAGGGTGCCGATACGGACGAGAACATCCTGCGCAACTTCGGGATGCCCCATCCCGAGGGCTACCGCAAGGCGATGCGGGTCATGGAGCTCGCCGAACGCCACGGCCTGCCCATCGTCACGTTCGTGGACGTGCCCGGCGCCCATCCCGGTCCGGAATCCGAGGAACGCGGCATCGCCGAGGCGATCGCCCGCTCCGTGGGCTTGATGAGCCGGTTGCGTACGCCGATCGTCACCGTCATCACGGGCGAGGGCGGTTCAGGCGGTGCGCTGGCGATCGCGGTCGGCGACGTCGTCATCGCCCTGGAGAACGCGGTCTACGCGGTGATCTCGCCCGAGGGCTGCGCCGCGATCCTGTGGCGGACAGCCGATGAAGCCGCGACCGCCGCGCTCGCGATGAAGATGACCGCAGCCGACCAGCTGGGCCTGGGGGTCGTGGACATCGTCGTGCCGGAGCCGGGCGATGGCGCCCACACGGATCCCGGAGAAACCGCGCGGCGGCTCAAGGACATCATCCTGGACCGGCTCGCAGCCCTCGACGCCCTGTCGCTCGACGAACTCGTCGACGGCCGCTACCGACGTTACCGGTCCCTTGGGTCCTACACTGAGGCGTCCGCGCCGGACGTCCCGCCGCCCCCCAACAAGGGACTGGCCGATCGCCTCCGCGATCTGCTCGATCCCGGGAGGCGAGCCGTCGGTGGCGCGACGCATCCCTGGTCGCGCGATGAGCCGCCGGCCCGCGAGGAGGTCTAGCGCATGCCCAAGCCCGCCCAGAGGGACCCCAGCCGTCTCGAACGCAACGACGCCGAACGTGCGGCGGACCATCAGGCGATCGACGGACTGACCGAGCGACTGCTCCCGGCCCTCATGGCCAAGTTGAGCGCAACCGGCCTGGGCGAACTCGAGGTCCGCGAGGGCGGCTGGAGGGTCCGCCTGCGTCGCCCAGCCGACGGAGGGGTCCGCGACAAGCGCGCTACCGAGCGCGCGGCCCGGGCCGCCGCCGGCCATCACGCCCCACAGGCCGCCGCCGCGCCGACGATGACCCCGGTCGGACCGGGTCGTGACGGCCGCGACGGTAGAGACGGCACGGCCGTCACGGATCGACGGATCGTGGCGACCTCGCCCGCCGTGGGCATCTTCCAGGTCGCCGCGGACCGCCGAGCCGGGACGCGGGTCCGCGCCGGCGACCGCCTGGGTGTCGTGGATATGCTGGGCGTGGCCCAGGAGGTCGTCGCGCCGATGGACGGGGTCGTGGGCGCCAGCCTGTCCGAGTCGGGCGACGCGGTCGAGTACGGCCAGGAGCTCGTCGTCATCGAGTTCGCGACCGCCGCCGCGGCCGAGGCCTGACCGTGTTCCGAAAGATCCTCATCGCCAACCGCGGCGAGATCGCTGTGCGGGTGCTGCGCGCCTGCCGCGAGCTCGGGGTCGAAGCCGTCGTCGCGTACAGCGAGGCGGACCGCGACTCGCTCCCCGTCCAGCTCGCCGACGAGGCCATCTGCATCGGGCCGGCAGACGCTCGGCGGTCGTACCTGCTGGCGCCGGCGGTCATCTCCGCCGCGCTCGTGACCGGCTGCGACGCCGTTCATCCCGGGTACGGCTTCCTGTCCGAGGACGAGGGCTTCGCCGAGGTCGTCGCGGCGCACGACCTGACGTTCATCGGCCCGCGCGCGACGGTCCTGGAGCGATTCGCCAGCAAGGAGGGCACCCGTCACCTGCTCGGCGACCAGGGGCTGCCCACGATCCCCGGCTCCGACGGCATGCTGCGCGACGAGATGCACGCCCTGGGCGAGGCGGAGCGCATCGGCTACCCGGTGCTCATCAAGCCATCGGCCGGCGGCGGCGGCAAGGGCATGCGCATGATCCGTACGCCGCGCGAGCTGGAGTCCTCGCTCAAGGTCTGCCGCTCCGAGGCCAAGGCCGCGTTCGGCGACGACTCGCTGTACCTCGAGAAGTGGCTGGACGAGACCCGCCACGTGGAGGTCCAGGTCGCGGTGGACCGCTACGGCCACGGCGTCCACCTCGGTGAGCGCGACTGCTCCGTCCAGCGGCGTCACCAGAAGATCCTGGAAGAAGCGCCCACGCCGGCGCTCGGAGCGCAGGCGCGTCAGGACCTGGCCGAACGGGCCATCCGGGCGGTCGTCGCGGCCGGCTACGAAAACGTCGGGACCCTTGAGTTCCTCGTGGATCGCAGCGGCAACGCGTTCTTCATCGAGATCAATTGCCGCATCCAGGTGGAGCATCCCGTGACGGAGATGCTGACCGGCATCGACCTCGTTGCGACCCAGATCCGGATCGCGGCAGGCGAGCCCCTCGGGTTCAGCCAGGCGGACGTCACGTTCAGTGGCCACGCCATCGAATTCCGCATCAACGCGGAGGATCCGACGGCGGACTTCCGACCCGGTGCCGGCGTCGTCGAGCGTTATCACGCGCCGGGCGGCCCGGGCATCCGCTTCGATACCCACCTGTACGCGGGGTACGAGGTCCCGCCATTCTACGACTCGCTGCTGGGCAAGCTCATCGCGTGGGGCCCCGATCGCGAAACGGCCATCGCCCGCGGCCGGGCCGCGCTCGCCGAGCTGGTCGTCGAGGGCCTCGTCACGAACGTCGCCATCCACCAGGCGCTGCTGGCCAACGAATCGTTCCTGGACGGCAAGATGACCACCAACCTGCTCGATCGCGTGGGCAGCGCCGCCTTCCTGGCCGCCGCCGCTCGCTCGTGAGGTCGGACGTGCAGACCTGCACGGACCCGTCCGCTCGTCCACCCTTCACCCGACGACACTGACCGTCGAACCGAACCTGGAGTCGCCCGTGCCCGAGGCCATCGTCTACACCACTCGCGAGATCGAGGCGTTGATCCCGCATCGCTGGCCGTTCCTGCTCGTGGATCGGATCATCGAGTACGACGCCGAGGCGAAGCGGATCGTCGGCCAGAAGGCCGTCACCGCGTCCGAGTGGTATTTCCAGGGGCATTTCCCGGGGATGCCGGTTATGCCGGGAGTGCTCCAGGTGGAGGCCCTGGCGCAGACGATGGGCGTCTACGTGGCCAAGCAGCCGGGCTTCGGGGATCGGATCGGGCTGTTCGCGGGCATCGATGACTGCCGGTTCCGACGCGTCGTCAGCCCGGGCGACACCCTTCGCCTCGAGGTCACGATGGAGAAGCTGGGCGGGCGCTTCGGGCGCGGCCATGCCATCGCGACGGTCGACGGTGAGGTCTGCTGCGACGTCCGCATCAGCTTCGTGATCCCGGGCGAAGGCGTGCTTCGATGACGCGGTTCGCGATCCTCTCGGATGTCCACGGCAATGCGCTCGCCCTGGAGGCCGTCCGCAAGGCGGTCCACGCGTCCGCGCCGGACCATGTCGCGGTCGCCGGCGACCACGTCCTCAACGGGCCAGACCCCGGCGGCGCCATCGATGTCCTGCGCGAGATGGAAGCGGCTGGGGCCGTGATCGTGTCGGGCAACACGGATGTCGCGGTCGCCGACTTCGACTACTCCGCGGCATTCCCTTGGATGTCGGACGGCGTGCCGGAGACCTTCAAGGCGGCCACGGAGTGGGCCAACGACGCCCTGGGCGACGACCGCGTCCACTGGCTGCGACGGCTGCCGGCGGAGCGTCGCCTGCGCGCCGACGACGGGACGATGGTGCTCGTCTGCCATGCCTCGCCCGGTTCCCAGACGGCCGGCTTTGACCAGACCCTGGAGCCCGACATCATCGTCGAGCGCGTGTCCCGCACGGATGCGCGGGTCATCGCGTGTGGCCACACGCACCTGCCCGAGATCCGCGACCTGGGCTGGAAGATCATCATCAACGCCGGGTCCGTCGGGTACATCTTCGATGGTGAGGCCACGGCGTCCTGGGCGCTGGTCGACATCCATGACGGCGAGGTGACCGCGGAGATCCGTCGCACTGAGTACGACGTCCTGGCCGTCGCCAACGCGATCTCCGAGCGCGGCCTGCCCGGCGACGTGTATCGCGCCGCCACGGTCCGTACCGGGAAACTCGTCCGGTGACGGACGCGCGTCGGGTCGTCGTCACCGGGATGGGCATGGTCACGGCCCTCGGCAACGACGTCGCCAGCACCTGGGAGGGCCTGGTCGCTGGGCGATCGGGTGTCCGGACCATCTCCACGTTCGATCCATCCCGGTTGACCTCGCAGATGGCCGGCGAGGTCCGCGACTTCGATTCGAGCGGCGTCCTGGACCGCAAGGACCAACGGCGCACGGACCGCTACATCCAGTTCGGCCTCGTGGCGTCGCGTGAGGCGCTGGACCAGGCCGGGCTGCCGGACCGGTTCCAAGGGGACCTGGCGGAACGGACAGGCGTCATCCTGGGCACCGGCCTGGGCGGCGTGGGCACGCTCGTTGACGGGATCACCATCAACGCCGCGCGCGGTCCGGACCGGATCAGTCCGTTCCTCATCCCGATGGGGATCCCCAATGTGGGAGCCGGCCAGGTCGCGATCAACTACGGCATGACCGGGCCGAACTTCGCGATAGCCTCCGCGTGCGCGACGGGCGGCCACGCCCTGGGCGAGTCCAGCGAGATCATCCGCCGTGGTGACGCCGACATCATGCTGGCCGGCGGGACCGAAGCCGGGATCTTCGAGCCGCTGGTGGGCGGGTTCGCCGCCATGCGCGCGCTGTCCACCCGCAACGACGACCCGGAACGAGCCTCGCGCCCGTTCGATTCGAGTCGCGATGGGTTCGTCGTGGCCGAGGGCTGCGGCGTGGTCGTCCTGGAGGAGCTGGGTCATGCCCGGGCTCGCGGAGCGACCGTGCTGGCAGAGCTGGTGGGCTACGGCGCGACCGCAGACGCATCGCATATCACGTTGCCGGCTCCGGGCGGGATGGGTGCGGTTCGGGCCGCTCGCCGGGCGCTCGAGAAGGCCGGGCTGACGCCTCAGGACATCCAGCACGTCAACGCCCACGCGACGTCCACGCCGGAAGGCGACAAGGCGGAGCTGCAGGCGATCCGGACGATCTTCGGGGATCATGCGCCGAAGGTCGCGGTCACGGCCAACAAGTCCATGCTGGGACACACGCTGGGTGCAGCCGGCGCGATCGAGGCGATCGCCACGATCCAGGCGATGCGCCATTCCGTCGTCCCGCCCACGATCAACCTGGACGATCCCGATCCGGTTTCGGACGGCCTGGACCTGACGCCTGGCGTGCGCGTGAAGCGGGATATCCGCTACGCGCTGAGCAACTCGTTCGGATTCGGTGGCCAGAACACGGCCCTCATCTTCCAGCGGTGGGACGGATGACCGACGACCTCGCCGCGGCAACTCCCCAGGACGGCGCCGACGCGGACCTGCTGGGCCTGATCGACCGTCTCGCGGTCCTGCTCGACCGGTCCGACTTGACCGAACTCGAGGTGGAATCGGGTGGGACCGGGATCATCCTGCGCAAGCCCGTTGCCGGCGTGCCCGTCGCCGCTGAGGGTGCGGCTCCGGCGGTCCAGACGCGCGACACGGGCGGCGGGGAGCCCGCGGCGGCCGGTCGCGACCCGGGACCGCCGGCGCGTCCGTCCGTGAAGGCGCCACTGACCGGGATCTTCTACGCCTCGCCGGCACCCGGCTCCGCACCGTACGTCCAGGTGGGTGGCGAGATCGCGGTCGGCCAGGTCGTGGGACTCATCGAGGCCATGAAGCTGTTCAACGAGATCAAGTCAGACCTCGCCGGGCGGGTCGTCCGTGTCGTGCCGGAGAGCGGCACGCTGGTCAAGGCCAAGGGTCCACTGATCGAGGTGGATCCGTTATGACCGCCGGCCCCGTGTACGCGCACGTCACCGGTTGGGGCCGCTACGCCCCCAGTCAGGTCCTGACGAACGCGGACCTGGAGCGGATGGTCGACACGTCCGATGAGTGGATCGTATCGCGGACCGGGATCCGCGAGCGGCGTGTCGCGGCGGCCCACGAGACGACCGCGTCGATGGCGGCGGTCGCCTCGATGCGCGCGATCCGGACCGCCGGTATCGAACCTGACGACATCGACCTCATCCTGCTCGCCACCTTGACGCCCGACTACTGGATGCCGTCCACTGCCGCGCTGGTCAAGGAGGCGATCGGCAACACCAAGGCTGCCGCCATGGATGTGGCCGCCGCGTGTTCCGGGTTCGTGTATGCCTATGCCACAGCGCACGCCTACATCACGTCCGGGATGGCAAGACATGTCCTGGTCATCGGGGCGGAATTGCTGACCCGGTTTCTGGATTACACGGATCGCAACACCTGCATCCTGTTCGGTGACGGCGCCGGCGCGGTGGTCCTGTCTGCGTCGGATCAGCCGGGCGGCGGGCTCGGGATCGAGATGACGACCGAACCACAGGGTGCCTACATGATCTGGTTGCCCGCCGGTGGCGCGAAGAGCCCGCCGTCCGCAGAGACGATCGCCCGTGGCGAGCACTACATCCGGATGGAGGGCAAGGAGACGTATCGGTTCGCCACCCGGACGCTCGCCACGACCGCGCTGGCCGCCATCGAGAAGGCCGGGCTGCAGCCTGCCGACATCGACCTGTTCATCCCGCACCAGGCCAATATCCGGATCATCGATGCGGTCGCCAAGGGCCTGGACCTGCCGATGGACAAGATGTTCGTGAATCTGGACCGCTACGGGAACACGTCCGCCGCGTCCGTGCCCATCGCCCTGGCCGAGGCGGCGAACAGCGGGCGGATCAAGGTGGGCGATACGGTGGTCATCGTGGCCTTCGGCGCAGGGTTCACCTCCGGAGCCGTGGCCATCCGCTGGACCGGCGATCCGGCTCGCGGCGTCGCCGGCGATGCGGCTGTCAGACCCGAGGACATCAGCGTCCGCCTGCCCGTCGACTGGGATTCCGTCGACCCCATCCCGCAGGCACTCGCCGAGCTCATGGCCACGCCCGGCCGTGTCGCTCCCCCGCTCGACGATGTCGCGCCCGGCGAACAGCCCACCAACCAGGAGGCCAACGCGTGATCGACCTGTCCGCCAAGTCGGCCCTCGTCACCGGCGGTTCTCGCGGGATCGGCCGCGCCATCGTGCTCCGGCTGGCGACCCAGGGCGCCGATGTCGCCTTCACCTACAAGGGCAATGCCGCGGCAGCCGCGGACACCGCCGCGGCGGTGTCGGCCCTGGGGCGGCGGGTCCTGACCATCCAGGCGGATGCCAGCGACGGGACCGCCGCCGAGGGTGTCGTCAAGGCGGTCCTGGAGGCCTTCGGCAAGGTCGACATCCTGGTCAACAACGCGGGGATCACCCAGGACGAGCTGATCATGCGTATGACCGAGGAGAAATGGGACAGCGTCATCTCCACGAACCTGTCCGGAGCGTTCTGGATGATCAAGGCCGTGACCCGCCCGATGCTCAAGGCACGCAGCGGTCGGATCATCAACATCACCAGCGTTTCGGGGCAGGCCGGCCAGATGGGCCAGGCGAACTACTCGTCGGCGAAGGCCGGGCTGATCGGGCTGACCAAGGCCGCGGCCCGCGAACTAGCGTCTCGAACCATCACCGTCAACGCCGTGGCGCCGGGCTTCGTCCTCACCGAGTTGACCCAGAACCTCGCCGTCCCACTCCAGGCGGAGATCACCGCGCGCACGCCGCTCGGGCGGTTCGGGACCACGGACGAGGTCGCCCAGGCGGTCGCGTTCCTGGCGTCGGACGATGCGGCGTACATCACAGGCCAGGTCCTGGCCGTGGATGGTGGCCTGGTGATGATGTGAGCGAGGACATCGCGGCCATTCAGTCCTAGACTCGGTTCGTGCGCGTCCAGCAGTTCCAGATCCCGGGGCTCGGTCATCTATCGACGCTCGTCGTCGATGACGCGACCGGCCAGGCGGCGGTCGTGGACCCGCGTCGGGACATCGACGTCTACCTGGAGGCGGCCCGCCGGGATGGCCTGACGATCACCCAGGTCATCGAGACGCACCTCCACAACGACTACGTCTCGGGCGGTCGCGATCTGGCCGACGTGACCGGGGCGACGCACGTCATCGGGGCGGGCGCGGACCTTCGATACGACGCCCGGGGCGTTCGCGGCGGGGAGTCGGTGGCGGTCGGCGGGCTACGGCTGACCGTCCTGGATACCCCAGGCCACACGCCCGAATCGGTGAGCTATGCCGTCGCCGACACGTCCCGCGCGGACGAGCCGGTGCTGCTGCTCACCGGTGGGTCGTTGCTGGTAGGCGCGGTCGGTCGGACGGACCTGCTCGGCGTGGAGAACGCGCCGGCCTTCTCGGCCGCCATGTACCGGTCGCTCCACGAGGTCATCCTGGCGCACGAGGATTCGGTGGTGGTCTATCCGACCCACGGTGCGGGCTCACTGTGTTCGACGGGCATCGGGTCGTCGACCTGGTCGACCATCGGGTACGAGCGACGGCACGACCCGCTCCTGGCGCCGATGGAGGTGGATGCGTTCGCTCGGGCGCTGCTCGAGGGACAGCCGGCCTTCCCGCGCTACTTCGCCCGGATGCGACCGATCAACCAGGGCGGACCCAGGCTGCTGGGCGGCGTGATCCCGTTGGTGCCGGCCATGGCGCTCGCGGAACTGGACCGCGTGGTGGCCGGCGGCGGGTTGATCGTGGATGCCCGAGCTCCCGAAGCGCATGCGGCCGGGCACATCCCGGGATCGCAGTCGTTCCCTGTGGGTGAGTCCTTTGGGACCTGGCTGGGCTGGGTCGTGGCTCACGATCGGCCGCTGGTCCTGGTCGTGGACGATGTCGCGGATCTCGACGAGCTGCAACGGCAGGCATACCGCATCGGGCACGAGTCGGTCGTCGGGTACCTGGCGGGCGGGTTCGACGCTTGGGTCACGACGGGTCGACCGGTCGATGCGAACCGGACGACCACGGCGGCTGGTCTGGCGCGGCTGCTGGCCGGCGCCGGCTTGGCAACGCGACCGCTGATCATCGATGTCCGCCAGGCGGCCGAGTTCGAGGCGGGCCATGTCCCGGGCGCCGTCCATCTCGGGGCCGGGGCGCTGCCGGACCGGCTGGGCGAGCTGCCGCACGACCGTCCGATCGTGGCGATGTGCGCCTCAGGGTATCGGGCGTCCGTGGCGTCATCACTGCTGCGCTCCGCCGGCTTCGATAACGTGACATCGGTCGTCGACGGCTTCGATGCCTGGGTCGAGGCGGGCCAGGCGTACGAATCGGGCGGGGGAGTGGCGCCGGCCCAGGTCGGGACACCGCACTCGCACTAGGGTGCGACCCACCGGTGGCCGTCGCCAGGCCAGGGCAGATCCGGGCGCTTCAGGGCTCGTGTCAGGTCGACGGCGGCGGCCGGAAAGGCGGCTCGGACGACGCCCGGGTGCTCGCGGACGAGGGCCTGGTGATGGCGCGTTCGAGGCAGGGCCAGGACTACGTGGATCGCCCGGCCCCTCTCGGCCATGACCGGCGAGGCGGACCATGCCTCGCGTTTCTCGGCGATGGATCGGAGGATGGTCTCGAGCGCTCGGACGCGGGTCTCGACCTCGATCAGGACGATGTCGCCGCCTCGTTCCAGTCCGGCCTCGACGGTCTCATTCGTGCGCCTGGTGCAATGAATCGAGCTTCCAGGGCCGTTTCGAGCCGCCAGGAGCGTCGAACCGGCCCGGATCCGGGTCGCTTGTCCTTCTGGGAGCAACGAAGGCCGGAACGACGGTTCGGCACTCCCGCCCGGCAGTCCCGACATGGGACTTCCGCGTCCGGCCACCCGTACGGCCGTTGGGGGTGCCACGAGCGTGAACGGTGCGAGCATCCGAGGGATGAACACCCGTCAGCCGCTGCGTGTTCGGCTGCCCGATCAGCCCGGGTGGCGCGGCGGCGCCCCTTTTACGACGCGAGAGCGCACGGCCAACGTGGGCCCGTCCATCTGGAAACGCCTCCTCGGCTCGGCCGCTCCGGGATCCGCGCTCCCTCTTCCACCGGTCGCAAGCCGCGCTGGCCAGTCCCTCGAAGCGGAGCTGGCCGAGCGCCTCGACACGGTCCTCGGCATCGCCGAGCGCCTCGCCACATCGCACGATAGCCAGGAACTGTTCCGGACGATCGTCGATGAGACCAAGCGGGCCCTGCGCGCGGACGCGACCACCATCCGCATCCTCGAGAACGACCGGCTCGAGATCGCGGCGTGGGCCGGCCTCGCAGACGACGTTGCCGCCCGCCTTCCATCGTTCCATCGCGATGAGGGCTGGGTCGGTGAGGTCCTGCGCACCGGTCGCGTCCTGGCCTGGCCGGATGTCCGCAACGACCCCAGTCACGGCTACGCCCGGTACGACGGCGTCCTCGAGTTCGCCGGCGACCTGATCGCACCCCTGATCCATCACGACCGGGTCATCGGCGCGCTGGCGGCCG
Organism: Candidatus Limnocylindrales bacterium; assembly: GCA_046593725.1. Taxonomy (GTDB): domain Bacteria; phylum Chloroflexota; class Limnocylindria; order Limnocylindrales; family CSP1-4; genus SPCO01. The sequence continues at coordinate 11,419 of JBKJQY010000014.1, read as the reverse complement.
TCACCCGCGAGCCGCGCGACTGGACGAGCGGCGACGTGGCCTTCATCACGACTCTTGCCACACACGCCGCCATCGCACTGACCAACGCCGAGCTGTTCGAGGGGACCGAAGCCAAGGCCGCGCAACTCGGCGTTCTCCAGGCCGCCTCCGCCCGCCTCAGTCGCGCCGCGACAGTCGCGGAGGTCGGCCGCACGGTCGTCGAGGAGACGCGCCAGATCATCGATTACCACAACGCCAGGGTCTATCTGGTCGAACTACCGGACGACGTCGTCCCGATCGCATTCGAGGGGACGGTCGGGGCGTACGAACAGGTCGACATGGACCTGCTGCGGTGTCGGCTCGGAGAGGGCTTCACCGGCTGGGTCGCCCAGAACGGGCGGCCGCTATTGATCCGCGATGCCAACCTGGACCCGCGCGGCGCCACCATCGCCGGCACGGACGTCGTCGACGAATCCATGCTGATCGTGCCGATGCGCTACGACGAGGCGACCGTCGGGGTCATCACGCTCTCGAAGCTGGGGCTCGACCAGTTCGACGAGGACGACCTGCGACTCCTCACGATCCTTGCCGACCAGGCCGCCACGGCCGTCGAATCGGCGCGACTTCTCGCTCGGTCGCAGAACCTCGCGACGGAACTTCGGCGCCTGCTCGACATGAGCGCGGAGCTATCCGGGAGCCTCGATCCTCGCCAGGTGGCGGACCTGATGGCATCCCACCTGGCTCGGGCGATGGGCGTCGAGGAGTGCGCGATCAGTTACTGGGACCGCCCGCTCGGGCGGCTGGACTCACTTGGCTACTACCCGGCCGCGTTACACGGCGAGATCGAGCCGTACTTCGAGACCGCCGGCTACCCGCAGACGCTTCGCGTCCTGGACGACCAGGAAACGGTCATCATCGACGCCGAGGATCCCGACGCGGACCGGGACGAGGTGATCCTGCTGAACCAGGCCGGCAACCGGATGGTCGCGATGCTGCCATTGGTGGCCAAGGGCCAGTCGATCGGGCTCGTGGAGTTGTTCTCGAAGTCTGCTGTCCGCTGGGACGCGGACCGACTCGCGCTTGCCCGGACGATGGCCAACGAAGCGGCCATGGCGCTCGAGAACGCCCGGCTGTACGAGGAAGCCCGAAAGCTCGCCGACCGCGACCCACTCACCGGCTTCTACAACCACCGGTTCCTGCACGAGCGACTGGGCGAGGAGGTCATCCGCGCCCAACGCGCTCGACAGCCGATGAGTGTCCTGATGCTGGATCTCGACGACTTCAAGCTGGTCAACGACACGTTCGGTCACCTTTTCGGCGACCGGGTCCTGACCTGGACGGCGGAACTCATCCGCTCCACATTGCGGGGCTCGGACATCCCGGCGCGCTACGGCGGCGACGAGTTCGCGATCATCCTGCCCGAGACCGACGCAGAGGAGGCCGGCAGCGCCGCCCAACGCATCCTGGATGCCTTTCGCCACCGCGCCTTCGTGGGCGAGCAGCGCGGGCCGGTCCCGATCGCCGCGTCCATCGGCGTCGCCACGTTCCCGGCGAACGGTCGAAACGCGACGGATCTCATCGCCGCAGCCGACCTGGCCCTGTACCAGGTGAAGCGTGAAGGCGGCCACGATGCCGCCGCCGCCGGATACGCCGCCGCCTGACGGCCGGGGCGCCGGGAGACCCGGCCTGTCGCCTGCCAGGCGACGGATTCCCGGGTCGGCGAGGCCCGGTCTGTCGCCGAGACGCAACCCGTTGTCTGCCAACCGACGAAACCTCGCTCGGCGAAGCGCTTCCCGGCACGACCCGGAAGGTCGTCGCCCCCCACGCGACGATGGGACGGCTCGGTCCCCCGAAGGGCCTCCCGACACCGGAGAACGCGGCCCTCCAGGCGACGGCCGCCAGGATCTGACCAGTACGAAGGTACTGGTCCGCCATGCCCGCAGGTACCCCGCGCGCGGCTGGACGGCGAGGGCTCGGAGTCCCACACTTTGATTCCGACGTGACCCAACCCACCGCGACCACACCTCGCCGCGTGGAACCGTCGGATCGCCGGATCCGACGGGCCTGGGTGATCTCCTCCGGGACCTTCCTCATCCTCGCCGTCTTCGTGGTCGCCCGGCTGCTGACGGGTGGCGTCCAGCCGCTCGACTGGGCGGTCCTCGGACTGCTCGCGGTCATGGGCCTGGCGGTCCTTCGACACCATCAGGCCGTCCAGGCGCTGGAGACCGGCCGGCGCGGCGAGGCTGAGTCCTTCGCGCGCATCCTGTCCGGCCTGTCCCGCTCCGTCTCGCCCGATGCCATCGTCCGGGCGATCGTGGAGGAACTCGGGACGGCCGCCGGCGCGGATCACGTCGTCGTCGCGCGACGCCGCCCGGACGCGCTGGTCCTCGAGGCGACCCTCACGAGCACGCGGCCCGACGTGCCGGACTCCACCACGATCCTGCCGATCGGCGACCTGATGGATCCGCTGGACGTCGAGTCGGAGCCGCTCACCGAGCGACTGCCGGTGGCCGTCCCGATCACCGCCGTTCTCGCCGTAGAGGAAGCGACGCCACTGGCTGTCTCTGTCGGAGCCGGAAGCGTGGCGCCCGTGACCGCTCCGCCAGCCACGCGGCGCGACGGGTTGCGCCTCCGCGGCGACCGGGTCTGGAGCGAGTTTTCGGCCTTCATCGGTGGTGCGGACCCGGATGACGCTGCCGCTGACCTCGCGCGGGCGACCCGTGAGCCCTCCCCGGAACAAGCCATCGCGGAACGGATCGCCGCTCGTGTGCGCCAGACCTACGGCCTGACCCACACACTGGCCGCGCCGCTCACCTCCGAACACGGGGTCATCGGGGCGATCGTGATCTCGCGCCGGACCGCCGACGCGTGGCCGGCGACGACTCGACGGATCCTCGGTGGCGCTGCGATGGAAGCGTCCACCGCCCTCGCCCGCGTGTACTCGCACCGTGACGCGGAAGCCCGCGCGTCCACGGACGCCCTGACCGGCTTGCCGAACCGCCGCTACTTCGACGAGTTCTGCGGCTTGTTGGCGCGCCGCCGCCGGGCGGAGGACGCGGTCGGCGTCCTGATGATCGATGTCGACTTGTTCAAGCGTCTCAACGACACGTACGGCCACGACACCGGCGATGAAGTCCTGCGCGCGATCGGCGGCGCGATCATGGCCACGGTCCGCGAGGACGACGTTCCGGCGCGGTACGGCGGGGAGGAGTTCGTGGTCCTGTTGCGCAACCCGTCGCGCGAGGTCGCCATCGAAGTGGGGGAGCGCGTACGCGCTGCGGTGCGCGCGCTGGACCTGCGCGATCTCGGCGTGTCCAAGGTCTCAGTCTCGGTGGGTGTCGCCGTCGCCCACGAGGCCGACGAACCCATCACGGACCTCATCAAGTCGGCGGACCGGGCGCTCTACCGGGCGAAGCGGGCCGGTCGCGATCGCGTGGTCGCGGCCTGACCGGACCTGACCCGGCCTGATCGGGCCCGTCCGGGCTACCATCGGGGCGTGCCCAAGTCTGAGACCAACGACCGGACCGCCGACGCCCCGAACCTGACCAACACGGATCTCGGCCGGCTCTTCCACGAGATCGGCGACATGCTGGAGATCAAGGGCGAGCTGATCTTCAAGACCGTCGCCTATCACCGCGCCGCGGACGTCATCGAGCGCAGTCCGGTGGATCTCGTCGTCGCCTACCGAGCCGGCAAGCCGCCGCGCCTGGCCGGTGTGGGTCCGGCCATCGGCGACAAGATCGATGAACTCGCCCGAACCGGCCATCTCGCCTTCTACGACCGCCTCGCCGAGGAGGTACCGCCCGGCCTCGTGGCGATCATGGGCATCCCGGGCATCGGACCCAAGACGGTCCGGCAGCTCCACGCGGAACTCGGCATCACGTCCGTGACCGAACTGCACGCGGCCGCCAGGGAGGGTCGCCTCCGATCCATCCGCGGGCTGTCGGGCAAGACCGATGCCCAGATCCTGGAAGGGATCGCGCGGATCGAGACTCGGTCGTCGCGGATGCTCCTGGACCGGGCCGCGGAGCTCGTGGATGGGTTGCTCCAGACCCTCGCCGATACGCCCGGTCTCGTCAGCCTCACACCCGCCGGCTCGTTCCGCCGTGGGCGCGAGTCCATCGGCGACCTGGACCTGCTCGCGGAGACAGCGGACGGGGCGGCCGTCATCGACCGGTTCGTGGGTCAGCCGGCGACCGAGGGCATCATCGGCCAGGGCTCGTACAAGGCGGCGATCAAGCTGCGCGGCGGTCCGCAGGTGGACCTCATGATCGTGCCGCCCGGGCACGGCGGCACGTACGGGATCCACTTCACGGGCTCCAAGGAACACAACGTGCGGCTTCGCGCGATGGCCCGCGACCAGGGCTGGAGCCTGTCAGAGAAGGGCTTCCTCAAGATCGGGGAAGACGGCGAGCCATTGACTGGCGACGCCGCCGAACTCCGGACGTTCGCCACGGAAGGGGAGGCGTACGCCCTCCTTGGGCTCCCCTTCATCGAGCCGGAGCTGCGCGAGGACGCCGGCGAGTTCGAAGCCGCCCTGGCTGGCACGCTACCGTCACTCATCACCCTCGGCGATCTACGTGGAGACCTGCACAGCCACTCCGACTGGTCGGACGGCGCCGAATCCATCGAGGCGATGATCGAGGCCGCCAGGCGTCGCGGCTACGCCTACCAGGTCCTGACCGATCACTCGCAGTCACTGGGGGTCGCGCGCGGACTCGCGCCGGATCGAGTGGAGCAGCAACGCGCGATCATCGCCGAGCTGAACGCCCGGTTCGCGGCCGAGGAGGCCGCCGGCAGCGCACCGTCCGAGACGCCGACCGAGGGCTTCCGGCTCCTCCACGGGTGCGAGCTGGAGATCCGGGCCGACGGCGCGCTCGACTACGAGGATGACCTGCTTGCGCGGTTCGACGTGGTCGTGGCGTCCGTCCACGTCGCCCGGCTCCAGACGCGCGACGAGCTGACAACGAGAACGCTGAACGGGATCCGGAGCCCCCACGTCGACGTCATCGCCCACCCGTCGGGCCGCAAGATCGGCCAGCGCGACGATCTGGACCTCGACTGGGACCTCGTGTTCAACGAGGCGGCCCGGACCGGCACGGTCCTCGAGATGAACGGGTCCCCGCCCCGGCTGGATCTCGCGGTGGAGCGGGCGCGCCGCGCCGTGGGCATGGGCTGCACCCTCTCGATCGACTCGGACGCACATCACACGCGTGAGCTCGACTACGTGCGCTGGGGCGTCAGCCAGGCGCGCCGCGCGTGGGTGGAGCCTCGCAACGTCATCAACACGCGGTCGCGCGCGGATCTGCTGGCGTGGGTCGCTGGCAAGCCCGGGCGGCTCTGAGTGGTGGTCAGGATCGCCCGCGCGTGACCGTGTCGCGTACCATCGCGCCGATGGAAGACCGACTCGCCCGGCGCGACCTCGCCATCGCGGCCGTCGTGGTCGTCGGCCTGTCGCGACTCCTTGAGCCACCAGCGGTCTGGGCCGTCGCCGTCCTTCTGCTCGGCGCTGTGCTCCTCGGAACGCTCCAGGTCATCGCCGATGAGGCCCCACCGGCCCAAGCCTCCATGGGCGTCCCGATCGAGTCGCTCATCCTGCCGGCCGTTGCCGCCGTGGCTTGCCTTGGGGCGATCCGGCTCGTGCCGTTCGGGTTGTGGCTCGCGCCGGCATTGGCCGTGACGTGGTGGCTGGTCGGGCGTACGCTCGCGCTCGAAGCTCGCATCAACGTGGCACCGGAAGGGCTGACGCAGGACGACCGGACCGCGGTCCTGGTCACGATCCTCTTGATCGGCTTCCTCGCGTTCACCGGAGTCGCCGCGATGGTCCCGGGCGGGCTGGTCCAGCCGGCCATCAACGGTGGCACGCTGCCCGAGACGAACCTGCTGGTCCTCGCCGGGGCGGATTCCCTCGTGGCGTTCCTGCTGGGCTATCGCGCTGCGGCATTGCGTGTCACCAGCCTGCGCGACGCGCTGTGGAGTGCGCTCACCTATGCCGTCGCGATCGCGATCGGGGCAGCCGCCGTGCGCGCGATGGAGATCCCGCGGCTCATCGGTCCGGCCCTGCTGACCTTGCTCTTCTACCTGTGGGACGCGTTCGCCGGGACGTCGCCGGCGCGACGACGCGACGGCGGCTGGTTGTGGCAGACGGGGCTGCTCGCCGTCCTGGGCCTCGGCGTCATCGCCTGGAACCTGCTACTCCGCCGCTGAGGGATGAGCGATCCTGACGTCGCCCGTCTGGCCTCGTCGCACACCATGGATGGGCTGACGATGCCGCCGATCGTGCACGCGATCGCGGGCGAACTCGAGCCCGAACTCGTCTGGCGGAATGAGCTCGGTGGGCTCACCTTCCGGATCGGCGACCGATTCCTGAAGTGGAACCCGCGTTCGACCGGCATCGACCTCGAGCGCGAGAGTGTCCGCCTCGAGTGGCTCGTGGATCGGCATCCGGCTCCGCGGGTCGTCGATCACGGCGGCGATGGGGATTCCCAATGGCTGCTCACCGATGGCGTGCTGGGTGAGTCGGCTGTGGGTGATGCGTGGCGAGCTCGACGCCCCGAGGCGATCCGCGCCATCGCGACCGGGCTGCGTGCCATCCATGCGCTGGCGATCGACGCCTTTCCCGAAGCGTGGACGGCGGAGTCCTGGGTGGCTCGACAGCCGGATAGGCTCGGGTCACGGCCGCCGATCGACGGACCGGTCCTCGTCCATGGCGACGCATGCGCACCCAACACGCTCATCACGGAAGCGGGCGTCTGGACCGGGAACGTCGATTTCGGCGATCTCGCCGTCGGCGATCGCTGGGCCGACCTCGCGATCGCGTCGCTGAGTCTCGACTGGAACTTCGGTGAGGGGCACCAGGCGGAGTTCTTCGATGCCTACGGCGTGGCGCGGGACGAGGATCAAATCCGCTACTACCGAACTTTATGGGACCAGGAGTCCTGACGGCGGGAACCGACCGCCCGCGGCAGCGATGACCGTGCGTCATCGAATCGAAGCCGAAGCGTCGAGATCACCCGATCCACCATCGCCTCGCCGCCGATTGATGACTCCGCGTCATCGGAGTGGGTCGTGGACGTCGTCGGTCTGGCCCAAAGGGTCGAAACGATGACGGCGAGTCAACGCCGCTGACTCCCTCGCCGACCGCCGTCGCGTTTGACGGGTTAGGAGATAGGGCCAGGCGAAACGCGCCCATCCCCCCGGGGGCGTCAGGTGGTGACCCGGTTTCGCTCGATGTTGAGCACCGAGGAATGTTCCGAGGAATATTCTGTTTGACATGGGGTCGCCGAGTGCCGATACTTGGAGCCATGCCACCTGACCTCCTCATCACCCGGGACGAAGCTGAGGCTCTGCTCCGACCCCACATGCCGACGCTGGCGGATGCTCTGCTGACGGGGTGGTCTGCCTGGCAACGGATTCTGATGTCAGATGTTGGCGGACCGTTGTCGCGCTCGGCCCGAGCACGAGTGGTCTACGACCACGCGACGGATCGGGCGGAACAGCTATTCGCCTCGGTTCCGAACGTCTTCACGCACCGCACCTACGGGCTGCTGATCGTTGACTTTGGTCGAGTCTTGATTCGGTTCAAGAAGCTGGACGTGGACTTGCGCGCCCGTGGCATCCCCACCGGGCAGCAGCAGATGTTCGCAGGTCAGGAGCACCTCCTCGACGCGCCCCAACAGCTACAGCTCTTTCCGCCGGCGCCGATGCTCATCGTCGGCTACGTTCTCGATCCGTTGGAGACGACCATCGACCGCATGGTCGTTGTCCTCTCGATCATCGACCACGTCCTCTGGGAGCTCCCGGTTGTGGCTCCGACCCTCGTGGTGTCCGGGATTGGTACCGACGGCGAGGATGCTGCCGCGGTCGTCCGGTCGCGGCGCGGTCAGGAGGCCGAGCGGGAGGCTCAGTAGATGCCTGACCTGAACCCAGCGCTGCTCGCCTTGGTGCGCGAGTATCGCGGCCTGACGCAGAACGAACTTGCGGAGCGCGCCCAAATCTCACAGGGCTACATCTCGAAATACGAAAACGGACTGGCCCACCCATCGGAGGAGTACCTCGAGCGGATCGCCGAGTCACTTGATTGGCCGATTGACTTCTTTCTGCGCCCGGACTCCGTCTACGGGTTCGGCAGCGCATGCCTATACCACCGACGCAAGGCAAGCATCCCAGTCCCGGTACTCCGTCAGATCCAAGCCTTGGCAAACGTCCTCCGGATGGGTCTCGGGCCGCTGCTTCGCGAAGTCAGCATCGAAGCGCAGTACGAGATGCCTCGGCTTGATCTCGCTGACTACAACGACTCGCCAGAAACGATTGCGCAGTTGGTTCGAGGGACGTGGAGGCTCCCGCTTGGCCCGATCGCCAACCTGACCCGATCAATCGAGGGTGCCGGGGGTCTAGTCATGCGCGTCGACCTTGGCACGCGCTTGTTGGACGCCGTCAGTCACTGGCCGCCTGAGGCCCCCCCGCTGTTTTTGGTTAATGCAGCCGCGCCCGGCGATCGACTGCGCTTCTCGTTGGCGCACGAGCTCGGTCACATCGTCATGCACGCGACACCCACGCCTGACATGGAGCGCGAGGCCGATCACTTTGCGGCCGAGTTCCTAATGCCCGGCGACGAGCTCCGCGGCGACCTGACCGGTCTCACGCTCAGCAAGGCGGCGCAGCTGAAACCCAGATGGAAGGTATCAATCGCCGCCCTTGTTCTTCGCGCCCGAGACCTCGGTGCAATCACCCCTCGACAAGCGACAAGGCTCTACATGGACCTCAGTCGCCTTGGATACCGACTGCTGGAGCCGGTCGTGATCCCGGTCGAGGAACCAAGCACCGTGAGGCACATCCTCCAAATCCATCAAGAAGAGCACGGCTATTCGATGCAAGAGCTCGGCTTGATCGCGGGAATTGGCGAAACCGAAGTTCGCCGTCGGCTCTTCGGGTCGGAGCGGCTGCTTCAATCGGTCAAGTAGACCGGATTCGCTCGTCACGCACCTCGAGAAGACGAGCCACCCGCTCCTGCATCTTCCGGTGAGGAGTCATCGCGCCACTCTTCCAACGCTTCACGCTACTGACGTTCACGCCGAGTTCCGACGCGATCGCGATCGTCTGCGCAGCCTGGAGACGAGGCAGGATGTCCAAGATCCAGAGCCCGCGTCGAGGGTCGACGTACTCCGTCGACACCTCCGTGGGATCGTGTACGAGACCGGCGTCGACGTCGTCGACTCGGTTCGACTCCTTCCCGATGTAGCGGATCCGTCCTGCGACGACATGGCGCCGCCCAAGGAGCCCAACGGTCGCCCGACCGCATGGCTCTCCATCCAGCCCGGCGCTCTTCGCTTCTGGGTGGACCCGGTACTCGGCGATGACGTCGCGAAAGGTCTTGATCCGAGCGATCCCCGCCTCGCCCGCGTCACCCGAGGTCGAGATCCGGAAGGTATGCACGCTGTGGTAATCGAGCCACGCGAGCTTGCCCCACTGCCGGGGATCGAGGGTGTACGGCGCGATCAGCTGGAACTTGGCCCGGTCGATGCCCGCCGGATGGACGAACGGGCGAACGTGGGTGGTGATGTGGAAGTTGAATGGCTTCACTTGGTCGGCGTACGTCTTGCCCTCGTTGTGGCCGGCGAAGCGGCGCAGCAACTCAGGCGAGCTCATGGTCATGCTACCAATCGCGGGGCGGTCCAACCACGCCGGTGCATCGACCGGAAGGCCCAAGGCTTCTCGGACGAGGCCCTCCCAGACCTGCCGGATCCAGCCCCGGTCATCGTCTTCTGGATCGGTTGGGTTCAGGAGGTGACCCAGGCCGTGTTCGGACCATTTCACAAGGAGCGGCTTGCCGTGCTCGTCGAGCGAGTACAACGCATAGCGCTTCGCCGAGATCGCGAAACACCAGAGTTCTTGCTCCACGCCCTCCATGAGGTTGACGGCTTCGAGCTTCAGGATCGATCCCGGCACGAGGGTCGGATCGTACGGATTGAGCGCTGCGAACCGCTGTCGAAGGGCCTCGACCTCCACCCAGGTCAGGACCCGCGCGTCGAGTCCCGTGATCGGTGTCCCGTCGCGGGAGGCCACGATCGCCATGGAGTCCGTGTCGGCCATCGCCCACGTGCCTCCGGCATCGGTGACGAAGCGTTCCAAGAGGGCGAGCATCAAGCGCGCAGCTCCGGTGATGACCGATGCCATCGGACCGAAGTAGAACTCCCCCGCCATCTCGGGACGATCTACTGGGACTGTGAACGGACCGTCCAGCCCCTCGACTCGCACCGTCGTGCGGCTTCCGGATCGCGCTTCCGGGTTCATTTCAGCGAAGATGCCGTAGCTCGTCGCGCTCGCGAGCACCTTCAGGAAGCTCGGCTGGCGGATTGTCTCGAGGTCGCCCGGGCGAACGGCGGGCTCCAGTCGGGCGCGCTCCTCAACCACCTTTCGGAAGAAGTCGTCGGTCGTTGGATCGATCCGGACCGCGCCGCGGAGGGTCACCGGACGGAGGCCCGCCTGCTGGCCGGACGGTGTGAGCCGGAAGGCTCGGACCACATCGGGCGCGGTCCCACGCAGGAGCGTGGTCTGGACGGCATCGGGCAAGGTGAACCAGAGCGGCTCGTCTGCGGCGAGGTGGTTGACCCCGATCTGTACGCCTGGCGTTGTGTCGTAGGGTGCCCGAACCGGCAGGATGTCACCATCCGGACGGAGCTGCACGAACCCGACCAGCGAGGGCCAGAGCGCCGGGTCCAGGACCCGCGCGGGCGACACATCTGCAAGGAGGGCTCGCACCTCGTCGGTGGCATCAACTACCTCGATGTGCTCGGCGATGAGCAGCTGCCAGAGGCCCATCAGCGCGTTAACGGTCGAGTACATGGCCCGGAAGTCGAGATAACGGACGGGGACTGCGAGCCGACGGACCCGGCATTCCGCGCGGCCGCCAAAGTAGGAGAGCATCCCAACCCCGAGGACGTCACGGGGGAAGTCAGGCAGGCGCTCGAGCAGCGGTGCGACCCCCATCGCCCGCAGGTAGGCCTTGCCGATGCTGGCCGGCGAGAAGACCTTGGTCATCTGCCGATCGATCGGATGGAGACCGTATTCGGCCGAGACCTTCTCGAAGAGCTCGACGGTCGCCTCCACGTCGCGCCGGGCGTAGGCGATGTAGTCGGTCGTGATCACGCCGTGGGGAGGGGCCGCCAGCTTCGGTCGGTCAAGCCCGAACGCCTCGCCTGCCGATGCGAGCGAGTGGCTCCGGTCAGTCAGAGCGAAGACCAGCGCCCGGAGATCGAGGAACTGGCCCTGATGCGACGTGGTCGCATCAACTGTTCGGGCGAAGCCCATCAGCGAACGACGGGGGTCAATGTGCTTGACCCGAACTCGAGGGCGATATTGGTGATCGACCACCCGACCAGTTGATGCGACCACGTCGCATCAGGGCCAGTTCCTCGATCTCCGGGCGCTGGTCTTCGCT
>JBKJQY010000035.1:0-9975 GCA_046593725.1 Candidatus Limnocylindrales bacterium | reverse complement strand
TCGGCGCCCATCACCGTCGAGCCGATCATCATCGTGACCACCACGGCCGCCGCGAGTGCAGATCCGTGGGCCCTCCTTGGTTGCCATGTCAGGCCTCGGCGGAACGGTTCCTCGACGAATCGCCAGGTGGCGTGCGCGAGGATGGCCGCGACTCCGACAAGGGCTAGGCGAATGGCGAAGTCGCTCGACGTCGGTTCGGCATCTGCGCCGGCAAGCCCAAGCGCGGTGGCCCCGAAGACGAGGATGGGCCAATGCCAGAGATACAAGGAGAAGGAGATGCGACCAAGCCAGCGGAGCGGGGCTCGCTCGAGCAACAGCCGCCCCGGGGAACCCGGGACGCCTCGCGAGGCGATGATCGCGACGGCACCGAGTGTCGGCAGCAACGACGCCGCTCCCGGGTAGGCCGTCATCGGTCCGATCACAAGGACTGCCGCAACCAGGAGCCCCACTCCCAACCACCCTGACGCGGCCAGCATCGGTCCCGGTGTTCGGCCCAGCCAAACGCCAGCGAGGGCGAGGAGACCGCCGATCGCAAGTTGCCATGCGCGTGCCGGCAGCAGGTAGTACGCGGACGATGCGGATGACGACGTCAGGGCGAAGGACAGCAGGAACGAGCCGACGACGATCGCGACGCACAAGAGGGCCATCGCCGTCCGCGGACGAGCCAGGCGAGCGGCCGCCACGAGCAGCAGGGGCCACACCAGATAGAACTGTTCCTCGACACCCAGGGACCAGTAATGCAGGACCGGGGAAGGATCCGTCGAAGCGAAGTAGTCCGTCGCCCCGAGAGCGAACCGGATGTTCGCCATGGAGAGACCCGCCGCGCCGATGTCGGCGCTGATCCGTGGGAGATCCAGCGGCGAGATCAGGAACTGCGCCGCGAGCAGGGTCGTTGCAAGGACGAGCGCTGCGGCAGGGAAGATCCGACGTACTCGACGCGTGTAGAAGGCGATGAGATCGATCCCACCGGTGCGCTCGCGTTCGCCGACGAGGAGTCCGGTGATCAGAAACCCGGAAAGGACGAAGAACACGTCCACGCCGATGAATCCGGCTTCCGCTCCCGGGAGGCGGATGTGACACAACAGGACAAGCAGGATGGCGACCCCGCGGAGTCCTTCGAGATCGGGCCGGAAGTGAGCCTCCGCTCCCGATCTATTCGTCGTCATCGCATCGGTCTCCTCGACCGCCGGACGGTTGCCTTGAGACGCCGGTCAGCCCTGAGACGCGCGAGCCTGGTGGCTCGTTACATGATGGTATGTGCCTTCCAGCGTCTCACCCGAGTGCCGATAGTCCTCTCCAGCCGTGACCGTCGTCAGCCGTCACCGAGGCGGCGAGCGGCCCAGCGCAGGAGGGCGAACGCCGATCCGGCCCCTTCGACCCACGGGTGTCGCCCCTGAGTCGACGAAACGGACCCGAGGAGGCCTCGCCGGCCCTCAACGGCCCCGTCGACCGCTGTGTGTCGCCCCTGAGTCGACGAATGACGCCCCAGCGACCCTCAACGGCCCCTTCCACCCTGATCTGTCGCCTCTGAGTCGCCAAGGCCCGGACCTGTGGCCCGGACCTGTGGCCTGGACCTGTGATCCGGACCTGTGGCCCAGCCCGGCCACGGCTGCGACAGCTGACCGCCGACCGCGGCGCACGGGTCCCCGGGTACACTGCAGGCTCCTCCCCGACCCCGAACCCGAACCTATCTCTCTGAGGCCTGCCGATGCAACGCCTGATGCTGCTCGACGGCAACGGGCTCATCTACCGCGGATACTTCGCCCTCCCGCCCCTCACGACGTCGAAGGGCGAGTTGGTCAACGCGGTCTTCGGCTTCTGCAGCATCGTGCTGCGGGGCATCGCGGACATCAAGCCGGACTACGTCGCGGTCGCGTTCGACCTCCCGGGTCCCACATTCCGCCACGAGCAGTACGCCGGGTACAAGGCCACCCGGCAGCGCATGCCGGACGACCTGCGCGACCAGTTTCCCAAGGTCCGCGAGGTCGTGGCCGCCCTGCGTATCCCGGTCTACGAACTGGCCGGGTACGAAGCGGACGACGTCATCGGGACGATCACGGTGGATGCCGAGCGACGCGGCCTCGACACGACGATCGTGACCGGAGACCTGGACATGCTCCAGCTGGTCACCGATCACACGCGCCTGATGACGACGCGGTCCGGTGTCGAGAACACGATCCTGTACGACCCGGCCAAGATCGAGGACCGATTCGGGCTGGTGGCCGGACAGATGATCGACTACAAGGCCCTCAAGGGCGATCCGTCCGACAACATCCCGGGCGTGCCAGGGGTGGGGGAGAAGACCGCCGCGAAGCTCATTCGAGAGTTCGGGTCGCTGGCGACCGTCTACGACCGGATCGCCGACGTCAAGCCGGATAAGCTGCGCGACAAGCTCGTCGAGTATCGCGAGCAGGTGTTCATGGGCCAGGACCTGTCGACCATCGTCCGCGACCTGCCGGTCGAATTCGACCTCGAGGCCGCGCGCCTCGGCGACTACGACCGGGAGACCGTCATCCGGCTGTTCCGGGAATACGAGTTCCGCTCGCTCATCGAGCGCCTGCCGGCGATGACCGGCGAGTCCGCCGGCGAGACCGCCGAAGCGCTGCGCGGTGTCGTGAACGACGGATCCGTTGCGGCCGCGCGTGTCGCCGGGGCGGCTCGCCCGTCCGGCTGGGGGTCCGCGAAGCCCGTGCGACCCGCCGCCGAGGGCGGCGGGCTGCAACTGTCGCTCGACTTCGATGCCGTCGCGGCGCGTACGGCGCCGACCACCATTCCAGAGGACGACATCGATGCTGCCGCCGAGCGACCGGCCGTGCCGTTCGAGGCGGCGGACGACCTGCCATCGGCCCTGGCAGCGGCCATCGCGGACCCGTCGCGCATCGAAGTCCATGCCGGCGATCGCATCGCGGCCCTGGGGCCGTGGCTGGCGGCCCAGTCCGCCGTTGGTGCAGGGCTGGTCCTGGACGACCCGCGGCCTCGTCGCGGCGCACCGGTCGCATTCGCCATCGCTGGAACAGATGGGCGGACCGTGGCCGTTGAAGGATGGGAGGACGCCGCCGCGCTGCGCGCGTTCCTGCTGGCGGCTGGGACGCCGATCGTCGCCCACGAAGTCAAGCCTTTGCTGGTGCTGGGCATCGCCGACGACCCGGCGGCCCGCCCGATGCCCGTGGCGTTCGACACGCAGGTTGCGGCGTACGTTCTGAACGCCGCGCTGCGCAGCCAGACGATCGCGGACGTCGTCGCCGAGCAACTGGACCTCATCCTGCCGCCGGTCGCGGAACTGGACGCGGCGGCACGTGCCGGCCTGGAGGCCCTTTCCGCGATCTCCGTGCGCGAACCGCTCCAACGGCGACTCGTCGAAGACGGTCTGGACCGCTTGTACGCCGAGCTCGAACTGCCCCTGATCGGAACGCTCGCCCGGATGGAGGCGACCGGAGTCGCCCTCGACCTCGACGCGCTCAAGGCGCTCGCCGTGGAGTTCGGTGCGGAGATCTCGCGGCTCGAGGCGGAGATCTATCACGACGTCGGGCACGAGTTCAATCTCGGCAGCCCCAAACAGCTCGAGCAGATCCTGTTCTACGAGCTGGACCTCCCGAAGGGCAAGCGGACCAAGACTGGGTACTCCACGGACGCCTCCGTCCTCGAGGACCTCCGCGCTGCGCATCCGATGATCGAGAAGCTGCTCGAATGGCGGATCTATACGAAGCTGCGCTCGACCTACGTCGAAGCGCTGCCGACGCTGCTTGCCGCCGACGGTCGTCTTCACACGACGTTCCACCAGGCCGTGGCGGCGACCGGTCGCCTGTCCTCGTCCGACCCGAACCTGCAGAACATCCCGATCCGCACGCCGCTCGGACGGCGCATCCGGCGCGCGTTCGTGGCCGGCGCCGCGGACCTCACCCTGGTGGCCGCGGATTACAGCCAGATCGAGCTGCGGATCCTCGCCCATGTGTCGGGCGACGAACACCTGCGCGACGCCTTCGCGCGCGGTGCGGACCTCCATCGCGAGACCGCGGCGCTCGTGCTCAAGAAGGACCCCGCAGACGTGACCCTGGGCGAGCGCTCCATGGCCAAGATGGTCAACTTCGGGATCGCGTATGGATTGAGCGACTTCGGGCTGTCCGAGCGCGCCAACATCCCGCGGGCCGAGGCGCAGGCGTTCATCAACACGTACTTCGCCACGTATTCGGGGATCAGCTACTACATGCTTGCGATCAAGGAGCGGGCCCGGACGCAGGGCTTCGTGACGACGCTGCTGGGACGCAAGCGCCAGATCCCGGAGCTCGCCGCACGCAACCCGACCCTCCGAGCGGCCGGCGAGCGGATGGCGATCAACATGCCGATCCAGGGGACGGCGGCGGATATCGTCAAGATCGCCATGATCCGCCTCGATGAGCGGCTGCTCGACGGCGGGTTCCGGGCGCGGCCATTGCTCCAGGTCCATGACGAGTTGCTGCTGGAGGTCCCGCGCGACGAGGTGGAGCGGCTGATCCCGCTCCTGCGCGAGACGATGGAATCGGCGCTGCCGCTGGACGTGCCGCTGACCGTGGACATCAAGGTCGGCGACGACTGGGACACGATGACCCCGGTCACCCGCGCCGATGCCATCGCCGCCGAGGCGAACGAAGCTCCCGATCTCGAGGCGCCCGTCGCGCCCGTCGCCGGGTAGGTCGCGCCGTGCCCGAACTTCCCGAGGTCGAGACGGTCGCGCGCGACCTGCGTCCGCGCATCCTCGGCGCTACGATCGTGGGCGCGCGGTGCTCGTGGGCGCGCACGCTGCGCACGCACACACCGGAGGCGTTCGGGGAGGCGATCGCGGGACGCCGGGTGGAAGCGGTGGGTCGTCGCGCGAAGCTCGTCGTCGTGGGGCTCTGTGGCGACGCCGCGCTGACCATCCACCTCAAGATGACCGGCCAGTTGTTCGTTGTCCCCGCGGACGCGCCGGAGGACCCCTACGTCCGACTCGTGCTGGAGCTGAAGGATGGGCGGGAGATCCGCTTCCGCGACATCCGCAAGTTCGGCAGGGTGGGCCTGTACGGCCGCGACCCGGTCACCGGGGAGCTAGTGACGGAGGTCGGCGGCAGCGCCGTCTTCGCCGATCTCGGGCCGGAACCGCTGGACCCCGAGTTCATGGTCCGCGACTTCCGTCGACATCTGCGCCGCCGGAAGGGACGCCTCAAGCCGTTGCTCCTGGACCAGTCGTTCCTGGCCGGCGTCGGGAATATCTACGCGGACGAGTCGCTGTGGACCGCTCGCCTGCACCCGCTGCGTGCGGCGAGCTCGCTGCGGCCATCCGACGAGCGCCACCTGTACCAGGCCATCCGGTCGATCCTGGCCGAGGCCGTCGAACGACGCGGCAGCTCCATCGACGACTACACAGCGCCCGATGGCGATGGCTCGATGCAGGAGCGGTTGCAGGTCTACCAGCGCACGGGTGAGCCGTGTCCGCGCTGCGGCCGGCCGATCAAGAGGATCGTCATCGGGGCCCGCTCGACCCATTTCTGTTCGTGGTGCCAGCGGCTGTCGCCGGCGGATCGCGCCACGGCGAAGGCGATCCTGCGCACCCAGACGGGCGGCGGGGTCCGGCACGGCCGGCGCTGGACCGAGCTCGCCGGGGAGGGGAGCCTGGGCCTGACCGTGGAAGAGGCCGCGCGGGTGGCGGTACGGACCCGCACGGAGCGGACGAAGCGGGCGGCCGCCACGCGCCGGGCGGCAGCCCGCAGTAGCGTTGGCCGGACCCCATGAGCATCCTGCGGCTGACCGGCGTGACCCGCGAGATCGGGACGTTCGTGATCCTCGACGGCATCGATGCCTCGATCGCTCTCGGGGATCGGATCGGCCTGGTGGGCCCCAATGGGGCCGGCAAGACCACGCTCCTGCGGATCGCCGCCGGCCGGGGTGAGCCGGATGCCGGCGAGGTCCATCGCAAGCGCGGTCTGACGGTTGGCCTGCTCGCCCAGGAAGCCCACTTCGACGAAGCGTTCATGGCGTCGCCGAACCTGCGACTCGCCGTCCGGACGGGGGCAGCCCACCTGGACCGGATGGCCGAGGAGCTGGCCGCCTTCGAGCGCGATGGCCGCGTCACGGAGACCGCCTACGCGGATCTCCAGCATCGCTACGAGCTGCTTGGCGGCTACACGCTGGACCAGCGCGTGGACTCGGCGCTGACGGGTTTGGGCTTCGCGCGCGACGAATGGGCGAAGCCACCGACAGCACTCTCCGGCGGCGAGCAGACCCGCGCCTCGCTGGCTCGTCTGGTCATCGCCGATCCGGACCTGCTGATGCTGGACGAACCCACGAATCATCTGGATCTGGACGCGCTCGAGTGGCTTGAGGAGCACCTGCGGCGACGCGCGGGCTCGCTGCTCGTAGCGTCCCACGACCGGGCGTTCCTGGACGCGACGGTCAACCGGATCTGGGAACTGCGCGACCGACGCCTGGTCGCCTTCCGTGGCGACTACAGCTCCTATCACCGCCAACGCGTAGAACGTGACGCCCGGACCGTCAAGGACGTCGAGTCGCAGGCCGACCAGATCGCCCGGGAGCGCGAGCTCATCCAGCGCTACCGAAGCCATCGCAAGTTCAGCAAGATGCACGAGCACGAGGCTCGCCTCGAGAAGCTCCAGGCGGAGCGCCAGGACGCCCCGAAGACCAGCCGCAAGCTGGCGATCCCCGCAGCCGCGCTGGCGGGCGCCGGCCCGGCGCGGTCCGGCGAGGTGGTCGTCCGCGTCGAGGGACTGGCGGTCGGCTACCTGCCGGGTCGCGGGGCGATGGCCCCGGACGGATCACCGGCACGCACCGCCAGGATCGTCGCGCGGGTCCCGTTCCTTGCCGCCCAGCGCGGTGAGCGAATCGGGATCGTGGGGCCCAACGGCGCCGGCAAGACCACGCTGTTGCGAACGATCGCGGGCGACCTGCCGGCGCTCGACGGGTCGCTCACGTTCGGGCATGCCGTTCAGCTGGGGTACCTCGCCCAGTTGCGCGAGGCCGCGATCACCGGAACGACCGTGCTGGACGCCCTGACCGAGGCGTACCCGGTCACCCAGGGCGAGGCGCGGGCCTATCTCGCGCGGTTCCTGTTTCGAGGCGACGATGCGTTCAAGGAGGTCCGGATGCTGTCGGGTGGGGAGCGGTCCCGTCTCGAACTGGCGCTCCTCGGGATCCAGCCATCGAACCTGCTCCTCCTCGACGAGCCGACGAACCACCTGGACATCCCGGCGCGCGAGGCGATCGAGGCGTTCATGGCCGGCTCTCCTGCGACCCTGCTCGTCGTATCGCACGACCGGCGCCTGCTGGAGACGGTCTGCGACAAGCTGTGGGTAGTGGACGATGGCGGCGCGGTCGCCTTCGATGGCGGCTATCGGGCGTGGCGCACGGCGGTCGCCGCTGGCTGGACGGTCGCGAGCGCACTCGAGGCGCAGGCAGCGCGGCTGGCGGGCGGGCGGCGGCCTGCGGGCAGCGCACCCGGCAAGGTTCGTCCGAACGCCTCCACGACTAACGGGTCGGGATCGAACGGGACCGGCGCAACCGCGGCGACCACGGCGAAGTCGAAGCGCGGACCGAAGCTCTCGAAGGATGCGTACAAGCGCCAGCGAGTCCTGGTCGAGGGTGATCTCACCCGCCTGGGTCTGCGCAAGAGCCATCTCGAGCTGGCGCTGGGCGACCCGGCGATCGCCGCGAACTACGTCGAGATGCGCCGCGTGACCAGCGAACTGGCCGACGTGACGGATGCCCTGGCGACCGCCGAGGACGCTTGGTTGGACCTCGAGGAGCGCGCCCCGTGACGGGTCGAGGTAGTCCGGTTCGGATCGGCCTGACTGGCCCGATCGGCTGTGGGAAGTCGACCGTGGCGGCCCATCTTGCCGAACTGGGCGCCGTCGTCATCGACGCGGATCAGCTGGCGCGTGAGGTCACCGAGCCGGGCGAGCCTGCCACCGCCGCGATCGTGGCTCGTTTCGGGGCTGAGCTGGTCGATGCGGACGGCCGCCTTGACCGGTCGGCGCTGGGTCGGATCGTGTTCTCGGATGCGGCCGCGCTGGCGGACCTGGAGGCGATCGTCCACCCGGCCGTGCGGCCGCTGATCCTGGCCGCGCTCGACGCGGCGTCCGGGCCGGCCGTGCCCGCCGTCGTCCTTGAGGCGATCCGGCTCGTGGATGGTGGCTACGTGGACCTCGTCGACGAGGTCTGGCTGATCACCTGCTCACCCGACGTGCAGCGGGCGCGACTCGCGGCTCGCGGCCTGGATCCAGATGAGATCGCGAGACGCACGAACGCGCAACTAGAGCTGGTCGAACGCGCCCGAGCGGTGGCCAACAGGGTCATCGCGACGGACGGGTCCATCGACGCCATGCGAGCGACCGTGGACGCGGCCCTGACCGTTGCGCGGGGGCTCGGGTGAGGAATGGAACACCTGTTCACACGGTTCGAAACCCGGTAGAATGAGGTCGTGCCGGACCTGAAGATCGTTGCCCCGTTCGAGCCGACGGGCGACCAACCCGAGGCGATCACCAAGCTGGTGGACGGGCTCCAGCGCGGACTGCACCACCAGACCCTGCTCGGAGCGACCGGGACCGGCAAGACCGCCACCATTGCCTGGACCATCGCCCAGGTGAATCGGCCCACGCTCGTGTTGGCCCACAACAAGACCCTGGCGGCCCAGCTGTACGCCGAATTCCGCGAGTTCTTCCCGGACAACGCGGTCGAGTACTTCGTCAGCTACTTCGACTACTACCAGCCGGAGGCGTACCTGCCCCGGTCGGATACCTACATCGAAAAGGATTCGAGCCGTAACGACGAGATCGATCGATTGCGCCATGCCGCCACGCATGCCCTGTTCGAGCGGCGGGACGTGATCATCGTGGCGTCCGTGTCATGCATCTACGGCCTTGGCGCACCCGTGGACTACGGGGCCACGATCCTTCGCCTGCGGGTCGGTGGCCAATACCGCCGCGATGCCGTGCTGCGCCATCTCGTGGATCTCCAGTACCAGCGCAACGACCAGGCGATGTCCCGGGCGCGCTTCCGGGTCCGTGGCGACACGCTGGAACTCCAGCCGGCGTCAGAGGAGACGCTGATCCGGGTCGAGTTCTTCGGCGACGAGGTGGAACGGATCACGGAGCTGGACCCGTTGACCGGCGAGCTGCTGGCCGAGCGCAAGGAAGTCAATGTCTACCCGGCGACGCATTACGTCACGCCCGGCGACAAGCTCAAGGAGGCCATCGTCGACATCGAGGTCGAGATGGAAGAACGGGTCGGCCAGCTCGAGGCAGAAGGCCGAGCCCTCGAAGGCGCAAGACTCCGTCAGCGGACGACCTTCGACCTCGAGATGATGCGTGAGCTGGGCTACTGCACCGGCGTCGAGAACTACTCCCGACACCTGTCCCGGCGCGAGGCCGGATCGCGGCCGTGGACGCTTCTCGACTACTTCCCGCCGGACTGGCTGCTCGTCGTCGACGAGTCGCACATGACCGTGCCCCAGGTCGTGGGCATGTACAAGAACGACCGGACCCGCAAGGAGATCCTCGTCGACTTCGGGTTCCGCCTGCCGTCAGCGCTGGACAACCGGCCGCTGACCTTCGAGGAGTTCGAGAAGACCGTCAACCAGGCGATCTACATGAGCGCGACGCCCGGACCGTACGAGCTCGAACGGAGTGAGCGGATCGTCCAGCAGCTCATCCGACCGACCGGGGTGGTGGACCCGGAGATCGAGGTTCGCCCCACAGAGGGCCAGATCGACGACCTGCTTGAGGAGATCCGTGGCCGTGTCGAACGCGGCGAGCGAGCCCTCGTCACGACCTTGACCAAGAAGATGGCCGAGGACCTGACCGACTACCTGCGCGAGCTTGGCGTCAAGGTCCAGTACCTCCATAGCGAGGTCGACACGCTGGAGCGAGTGGCGATCCTGCGAGACCTGCGCCTCGGCGTGTTCGACGTGCTTGTGGGGATCAACCTGCTGCGCGAGGGGATCGACCTGCC